>NZ_CAKVFS010000001.1 GCF_934746965.1 uncultured Methanobrevibacter sp.
CCTCGATAAAAAACACCAATATCTCCCAAAGTTATTTTTTTCCAATTTTCTTTTTTAAATTGTAATTTTTGTGTGAAAATCTGTTGCATCAAATATTTTTTAAATTGAATATTTTTATTTAATTTATCAGTTAACAGTTTTATAATTTTATTTAAGTATAAAAACAAGCTACTAATTTTATTTTGTTCTTTAATAGATTTTGGAATGAAATGAGTAGTGTTAAAAAAATCTCCAACAGTAATATTTAGTAAACCATGGTTTCTAGCTCCTTCAACAGCTATTTTATAGATTTCTTTATACCATTTATTCGTTTCAAAGTAGATTTCTAAAAAATTAGAACTGATATTTTTCGGCTTAAAACAAATATATAATGTAGAAACTGCTCCTTTATCATATTTATTTAATTTTTTTATAGTTCCATAAGGATAACCATTTGAATAACTTTTATTAAATGCAAAATCTCCTTTTCTTAAAATATAATAATTTTCAAGACTTTTACTAGCTACTATTTTATTAAAAAAACTTATTTGATCTATTAATCCATATTTAGCAGAAATTGTAAGGGGCAATTTTGTTTCAAGAGATTTATTTTTCTCGGTTATTCTTTCAGTTATTTCATTTAATTTTACTTCCACCCATTCTTCAACATATTCATTAAACCGTAAGTGATGTTTTTAATCTAAACTGTTTTATATCGCAACAGTTAAATAATAATTTATGATTTCAAGAAAACAAATTGGTTTTATCGCATCGATAATTGTAATGATTGTAGTTTATGGGGCTTCTTCTTCACCGATTCCTTTGTATTCAAATTTTCAGTCTGCACTTGGAATTTCAAAAGCTAGTTTATCTTTAACTGCAGTTACATATTTTTTAGGGACGGTTATTAGTTTACTTTTCTTTGGAAGGGTGTCTAATTATATTGGAAGGCGTAAAACAATATTGATTACAATTTTAATGGCTATTATTGGTTGTTTGTCTTTTATTTATATTAATTCATTTGAAATATTTTTAGTAGCAAGATTAGTGCAGGGAATTTCATGTGGGCTTGCTTCAAGTTGTGTTGCTGCTTATATGGTTGATACAACACCTAATGAGTCATCAACATTATCTGCTATTGTTACAAGTGGATGTACTATGATTGGACTTACTTTTGGTTCATTTTCCAGTGCTGTTTTAATGAATTTAAGTTTAAGTACAGTATTTGTGTTAATAATTATTTTATTAGTTATATCTGCAATTTTAATTGTTTTAGGTGAAGAAACAGTTGAGGTACATGATGGGGTTTTAAGTTCTATTAAGCCTTATGTTGAGTTTCCATCTGAAATAAGGTACTTATTGATTCCTGCTTCTGCAATATTTGTGGGTACATGGGCTGTTGGGGGTTTTTATCAGGCATTTTCTTCAACTATTGCTGTTGATCAGTTTGGTGTTAAAAATGCAATTCTTGCAGCTGCAATATTTTCATCTTTAATGGCGCCGCAAATACTTGGGAATACTTTAATTAAATATATCAGTAATGTTAAAGCTCAACGTTTGGGAATGGTATTGTTTTCAGTATCTATGATTTTAATTGTTGTAAGTTTTGAGTATAAATTAGTGTGGTTATTTTTAATTTTAAGTATTTTGGCAGCTATTTTCATTGGTATTAGTTTTGCTTCTACTATGGAGATAATTTTGTCTAAAATTAAACAATCTCAAAGAGCTGGTGTATTATCAACAATATATTTGATTTCTTATGGTGGTCCTGCTATTATTAATTTGATTGTTGGGCAAATTGGAAATGCGTATACATTGATTGAAATAACTGTTGGTTATACTTTATTTGTTTTGTTTACAACATTGATAACCATAATTTTTACAAGAAATTAATTAAACTAGGATACTTTTATATATTTTTATTAATAAACTTTAATCACAAAATAAAAAAATTAAGGTTTTTATAATGAGAGGCGGAGAAGCAATAATTGAATCCCTTAAGAAAATGGGGGTAAATACAATATTTGGTTATCCTGGAGGACAGACCATACCGTTTTATGATATGTTATATGATGCAGATATGGATCATATATTGGTTAGACATGAACAGTGTGCAGCTCATGCAGCAGATGGATTTGCAAGGGCTTCTGGTAATGTTGGTGTGTGTTTGGCTACTTCTGGTCCTGGTGCAACTAATCTTGTAACTGGTATTGCTACTGCTTATATGGATTCTTCTCCAATCATAGCTATTACTGGTCAAGTACCGACTCATTTAATAGGTAATGATGCTTTTCAGGAAGCTGATATTATAGGAATTACTATGCCTATTACTAAGCATAGTTTTCAGCCAAAAGATCCTAATTTAATACCTTCCATTGTTAAAACAAGTTTTGAAATTGCTGAAAGTGGAAGGCCAGGGCCTGTTGTAATTGATGTTCCAAAGGAGATTCAGGAAGGTGAATTAACTTCTTTTGATGATTCATTAATTTCAACACCGGGATATAATCCAACTGTAAAAGGTAATATTAAACAAGTTAGAAAAGCTAGAGACTTAATAAAAGGAGCTAAAAAACCAATTATCCTTGCAGGTGCAGGAGTTATATTAGCTAATGCTTCTAAAGAGTTAAAAGAATTATCTTATTTGATTAATGCTCCTGTTATGACTTCATTACTTGGTAAGGGAGCTATTGATGAAACTGATGATATGGCTTTAGGTATGCTTGGAATGCATGGAAGAAAAGTAGCTAATGACTCTATAAATGATAGTGATTTAATAATAGCTATTGGTATAAGATTTTCAGATAGGGCAACTGGAAGGTTAGATAGTTTTGCTCCTAATTCTAAAGTTATTCATATAGATATTGATCCTGCTGAAATTGGTAAAAATGTTGATGTGGATTTACCTATTGTAGGTGATGCTAAAAATGTTTTAACTTCATTAAATAAGACTTTAAAAGATTATCAAAGTAATGATGATGCAAAAAATTGGGTTAAACTTCTTCAGCAACGTAAACATGAATTTTCCCCAAGAGTTACTTATGATGATGTTCCATTAAAACCACAAAGTGTTATTAAGGAGATTAGTGAAGTTTTAACTCCTGATTCAATTTTAACAACTGATGTAGGTCAAAATCAGATGTGGGCTGCTCATTTCTATGATACTCAAAGGCCACGTAAGTTTATATCTTCTGGTGGTTTAGGAACTATGGGATTCGGATTCCCTGCAGCTATTGGAGCTAAAGTAGCATGTCCAGAAGATCCTGTTGTATCTATTAATGGTGATGGTGGATTTTTAATGGTTTGTCAGGAATTAGCTACTGTTAAAGATTATGATCTTCCAGTTATTGCAGTTGTTTTAGAAAATAGGACTCTTGGAATGGTATATCAATGGCAAAATTTATTATATAATGAAAGATATTCTGAAACTAAATTAGGTTCAAGTCCTGATTTTGTTAAATTAGCTGAAAGTTTTGGAGTTAATGCTACTAGAATTACAGAACCTGGTGAGACTAAAGAAGCATTAAAAACAGCTATTAAAGATAATGAACCAATTTTATTAGATATTGTTATAGATAAAGATGAAACTTTACCTATGGTGCCTCCTGGTGCTGCTATTGATGAGATGATTGGTGAATATAAGCTTGAAAAAGATGTATAGGTGAGTTAAATGGTTTTAGAGTATCACGTTATAAGTACATTAGTTGAAGATAAACCAGGGGTATTACAAAAGGTTGCTGGTTTATTTACAAGAAGAGGCTTTAATATTGATAGTATTACAGTTGGAGAGTCTGAAGTTGAAGGTTTAGCTCGTATGGTTATAACTGTAAAAGCAGATCAAAAATTATTAGAGCAAGTTACAAAACAATTAAATAAGCTTGTTGATGTTATTAAAATAAAAGATATTACTAAAAATGCTGTTAAAAGAGAGTTATGTCTAGTTAAAGTAAATATTCCAAATGAAAAAGCTAGAGCAGAAATAATGCAGTATGTTAACATTTTCAGAGCTAAAATAGTTGATGTTTGTGAAGAAGCTTTAATTATTGAAATTACAGGAGATATGGAAAAAGTAGATGCGTTTATATCTCTTTTAAAAGGTTATGGAATTAAAAAGATTACTCGCACAGGCCTTACAGCTATGTCTCGTGGATTCCATTCATGATGATTCTTAATGAAATTTTGGAGAATAATAAGAAATTTGTAGATGAATTTGAAGGTGTGGAGTTATCCCACCACCCCCAAAAAAAGTTAGCTATCTTAACTTGTATGGATTGTAGGTTAACTGGATTTTTAGAACCAGCACTTGGCATTGAAAGGGGAGATGCTAAGATAATCAAAAATGCAGGAAATACGATAGTTGGTGAAGATGCGATTCGTTCAATAGCTGCAGCAATTTTCTCACTTGGTGCTGAGGAAGTTTTAGTTATTGGTCACACTGAGTGTGGAATGGCAGGTTCTGATAGTGAAAAACTAAGAAATACTATGCTTGAGAGAGGAATTTCTCAAGAAGAAATAGACAAGGTTGATTTAAAATCTTGGATTGGTGGATTTGAGAGTGAAGAGGAAAATGTTAAAGATACAGTTGAAAAAATTAGGAATCATCCTCTTATTCCAGAAGTACCAATTCATGGTCTTATGATAGACATTGTCACAGGTAAATTAGACGTTGTAGTAGATGATAGATAAATTATCATCTACATTTTTTATTTTTAGATATTTTAAGTGACTGTTTCATTTATAATTTGAAATCACTTTGATTTTGAGAATTTAATGAAATTTTAACTTAAATTTATAATTTTTCTTAACATTAGTTACTTTTATAAGTAGAAAAAATAATATATACTACTTGATATTTGAAGTACTTTAAATATCTCATATTTATCAATTATATAGGAGAAGTTAAAATGAAAATGTATTACGAATCAGATGTAAATACTGATGCTCTTAAAGGTAAAACTGTAGCTGTAATGGGTTACGGAAGTCAAGGTAGAGCACAATCTAGAAACATGGCTGACAGTGGTGTCGATGTTATTGTTGGACTTAGGGAAAATGGTAACTCCTGGAATTTAGCTAAAGAAGATGGTATGAACGTAAAATCATTCTCTGATGCAGCTAAAGAAGCAGATATCATTCACATATTACTTCCTGATGAAATCCAAGAAAAAATTTACAATGAACAAATTGCACCTTATGTTGAAGCTGGAAATACCATTTCCTTCTCTCACGGTTACAACATCCACTTTGGTTTAATTAAACCTGGTGAAGATGTTAATATAGTAATGTTTGCTCCTAAAGGACCTGGTTCCAAAGTAAGAACTACTTACTTAGAAGGTTTCGGAATTCCTGGTTTAGTAGCTATTGAACAAGATGCAACTGGAGATGCATTACAACTCGCATTAGGTATGGCAAAAGCTTGTGGTTTCACCAAAGCAGGTGTAATTGAAACTACTTTCAAAGAAGAAACTGAAACTGATTTATTCGGTGAACAAGCTGTTTTATGTGGTGGACTTACCGGATTAATTAATGCTGGTTTCCAAACTTTAGTAGAAGCTGGTTATCAACCTGAAATTGCTTACTTTGAAACCTGTCACGAAGTAAAACTCATCGTGGATGATATTTATGAACATGGTTTCGGTGGAATGTGGAAAGATGTAAGTAATACTGCTGAATACGGTGGATTAACTAGAAGAGATTATGTCATAACTGAAGAAGCTAAAAAAGGTATGAAAAAAGTTTTATCTGAAATCCAAGATGGTACTTTCAAAAAACAATTTGCAGATGAAAATGCAACTGATGCAGCTAACTTAAAAGAAATGAGAGCTGCTGAAGACCAAGAATCTATTGAAGTTGTTGGAGAAAGACTCAGAAAAGCTTGTGGATTACAAAAAGATGATTAAATAATTTAATCATTTTCACTCTTTTTTTACTCTTTTTTTTAAAATTATTTTTTGGATGCATTAATATGGTTTTTATAGGAATGGATCATGGAACTACTGGAATCTCTTTTTGTATAATGTCTAACAATGGTGAAGTTATAGATGTTTTTAAAATAGGAAGAGAAGAAAGTAAACAGGGTAAAGTGTCTGCTATTGAAGAATTATCTAAAAGAATAGATTTAAATTCTGTTGATTTGATGGCAGTAACCTATGCTATGGGTGATGGAATAAATAAAATCCAGGATATTAGTAAAGTAGATAATCGTGGAATTTTATCTATTGGTGGTGCTGGAAAAGTTACTGGTGGAGGTACATCAGTATTTGGTGAAATAGAAAATTCAGAAATTCCAGCTATTATGATACCTGGCCTTCATAAAGATTCTGATTCATTAGATGA
This sequence comes from uncultured Methanobrevibacter sp., assembly GCF_934746965.1. NCBI lineage: Archaea > Methanobacteriati > Methanobacteriota > Methanobacteria > Methanobacteriales > Methanobacteriaceae > Methanobrevibacter > uncultured Methanobrevibacter sp. The sequence goes on from NZ_CAKVFS010000001.1 coordinate 6,310, forward strand.
ACTATTTAGAGCAGCTTATTCTCATCAAGCTAGTCCTGAAAAAGTTAGTATATGTTACAATGCTTTTTTAGAAACTGGTTGGAAAAACATGATTGTAGCAGATATCAGTTCCAATAGTGTTGATATTCTAATTGAAAATGGTAAAATTAAAGGTGCTATTGATGCATGTTTAGGAGCTATGGGAATTGTTCATGGGCCTTTGGATTTGAAAATGTTAAGACAAATTGATGAGGAAGGTTTAAGTGCAAATACCTGTTTTTCACATGCAGGTGCTATAAAAATAGCTGATGTTGATGGTAAAGTAGCTAATATGAAGAATCAGTTATTGGATAATTATGAATCTGGTGATGAAAAAGCTAAATTAGCTATTGATACTTTAATAATGACTGTTGCTATGGAAATAGCTGGACTTGATGTTGTTTGTGAAAATGAAATTGAAGGTATTGTTTTAACAGGTTCTGTAGGTAGTGCTACTAAACCATTTAATTTTGAAAATGAGATTAATAAGTACTTTAAGAATAAATATCCTTTGAAAGTTATTTCTAAAGAATCTGGAGCTATAGGTGCAGCTCAAATAGCTATGGATGTTTATAATGGTAAAAAAGAGATTTTAGGAATTTTAGTAGATTATTAGCTAGTCTTTTAAACTAACTAAAACTACATTTCCTCCTTTTATAGTTTCTAAACCGTTTTCAGTTTCAAGAACTAAATTTAAGTAGTTATCAACAGCTATTACTTTTCCTTCACTGCAGTTATTATCTCTAAGGTCTACACTGACATTTTTACCTTTAAATTGTAAAAATAATTTATTAACTTCATCATTATTGTTCATTGAATCAACCTTTGATTTTTATGTTATAATATTAAGTTTTTAACTTTATATAACTTATGTACTTATTTACTAAAAAAATTCATATACTGGATAATTATATAAAATATATGTGGTAATAGTTATGGCAATTAATTTATTAGAACAAAATTTAGAAGCAATTACACATACCTTAGCTAAGTTACAGCAAGAAGGATGTAGTGATGAAAAAATTTTAAATGAACTTCGTGAAGAAAGGGATAAAATACTTAAAGATTTAAAACTTTAAGTTATTCTAACCATTCTTTTATTAAATCCATATCTCCAGTTAAATCAATTTTAAGTGGGGTTATGGTGGTTTTATTTAGTTTTTTAATGTAATGACTGTCTGTTCCTTCACAATCAGAATTGTAAGGTTCTCCACCAATCCAATAATAAGGTTTTCCACGTGGATCTAACCTTCTGTGAATTACTGGTGTGTACATTCTATTTCCAAGTTTAGCAACTTCAAACTCTTCATCAACTGGATTTTCAGGTATATTCACATTTAATAAGTCAATACCCTCAGGTAATCCTTTTTTAAGTACTATTTTTACAAGTTTTCTAAGCATTTTTCCTGCAAAACTAAAATCAATATCTACTGTCCCATTTTCAAATTTAACATAATCTTTTGTAACTTCCTGAGAAATAGCTATTGCAGGAATTCCAAAACTTGCAGCTTCTAATGCAGCACCTATTGTACCTGATGTTGTTAATTCTGCTTTTCCAAGATTAAAACCAGTATTTATCCCAGAAATCATTATGTCTGGTTTTTCATCAATTATTTCAAATAATCCAAAAGTAACTGCATCAGTTGGTGTTCCAGTTACTCCATAACCTTGACTTTTATCTCTTAATGTTGTTGGATTTATTCTTAATGGATTGTAAAGGGTTATTGCATGTCCAATTCCACTTTGTTGAGTTTCAGGGGCTACTACATAAACATCGCATAAATCTTCAATTGCATTTTTGGCAGCTAATATTCCTGTGGCATTTACTCCATCATCATTACTTATTAATGCTTTCATATATGTAAATAATAGTTTGGTACTTAAAATAATTTATGTTGCTATGATAAACTTTAATAACAATTTCATGTATAAAATATATTAGTAGATTTTTTTTAAATAAAACACTTACAGGTGGAACATTGGAAAAACCACAATTGATTAATTTTATAGCTAAAGTGATGGAGGATTCAGGTTTTAAAATTTATAAGAATTTTAAAACTTCACAAAGAGTTATAGATATTTATGCAATTCTACCTACAACAATGGGGGATTTTGGCGTAGTTGTAGCATGTAAAAATTATGATAGGGATTTTGAAGTTGGAGTAGATGTTTTAAAAGAAATGGAAGAAGCAGGTGAAAGTTTAAAAGCTTCTAAAGTAGCTGTTATTTCATCATCTAAATTCACTAATCAAGCTACTAATTATGCTCTTAGGAAAAATATTAAACTTGTTGATAGGGATAAATTAATTGAATTAGCTAAAAAATATCAGAATAAAACTGAAAATCAATCAACTTTAGATACTCAAAAAGAAAATGAAGATGTTATTGAAGATTATTATGATTATTCTTATGATTCTGATGATATGGACTATTTGATGAGAAGACAGGATGAAGAAGATTTCATCTATAATTCAAATAGTTTATATCCTTATGATGATCATAGTCATTCTCATGGATTATTATCTAAATTAGGTGGACATAGTGAATCTAGACAAAGAGCAAGTTTAGCTCCTGTGAACTCATATTATTATGATTCCAGTCCATCATTTAATTTTGATTTTGTTGGAATTTTAACAAAGATATTAGCTAATCCTATAGCTGCTGTAATTTTAGTTGTACTTGTATCTTATGGATTATCCTATTTATTTGGTAATGTCCTTAAAGCAGGTGGAGGGGCAGGTGGTTTAGTTGAAATGCTTGCTGCACTAGCTATGTCTTATGGATTAACTTACTTCTTTTCAGAAAGAAGTAAATTTTTCATCATTAGAGGAACTGTTATATTCTTTGTTTCTTTGATTATATTGATTATTTTAATTTTTATTTAATTTAATATTTTTATAATTTAAAATAATGATAATAAAGCCTAACAGATATAAGAACCAAATCATAATGTCTGTTGGTCCTGTTTCAATCCAAATTAAAGTATGTGTTAAAATTATGGAATAGAAACTTATTCCAATCTCTTTTTTATATTTTCCAACTATATTAAGCATTTTTAAAAATATTCCCATTAAAAACATCTGTATCAAAACACCAATTAGTCCAAAATCAAGATATGCAGGTCCAAAGATTGTGGAAGTTATACAAACATTATCTGTAAGTACATATTGTCCTATAAATGTTCTTGGACTATCACTTGAGAATATCATAGATAGAATATGTCCATGTGTAGTGCCACCTAAATTTAAAATTCTCTGGAATACTTCCAGTGTAAATCCTGCTCTGTAAAATATTAATTCAAGAGGATTTAACATCCAATGTTGGCCTGCAATAGATTGGGATGCAATATATCCAATTGCAAGTAATCCAATTACAATCAATCCTACAAATAAAATTCCTATTTTTTTATCTATTTTTCCAATATAATACATTGTAATAAGAACACTGGCTAATATTCCAAGTACTGATGTTCTGTATCCATTTAATCCAAATATTAAAGCTCCAATTAAAACTAAAATTAAATACCTTTTTTTATAATATTTAGCTATTAATATGTTTATTATGATTAAAAATAAGGGATAAGCTATTCTCCAGATATTTGTGGTTGCATTTGATTTTAACACACTATTAAAAAGAGGAATTCCTCCAATAAATATCATATTTAATGATTGGAGAATAATAGCTAGTAATATAAGTATAATTAGTAATTTTTCACTAAAGAAATTATTTATCTCAGTATATGTCTTTGATTCTTCATGGTTTTCTATTGTAAATTTAAATTTTACAATAATTATTCCAATTAAAAATACAAGTGTTCCAACTAAAACAGTACCTATTGTCTGGATACTTAATGGATATTCAAAACGATAATTAAATGATCCAATATATCCCATTGTCAAAAATATTACAATTGCTAATGCTACAATATATGGTGAGAAAAAATCGAAGTTTTTCAATTTCATAAAACTTATCCTCCAATTTCTTTTGCAGAAATAGCTAAATTACATCCAAAGTTAGGCATAGCGGCTACATGTGTATGAACATAACTTGCAAGTGTATTTCCATCTATAAATCCGTCCTGATTGTTATAAGAACCTTTTCCTCTTAAAATATTAAATGCTAATTTGTGTTGTATGTTGGAATCATCTACTAAAACTTTTGAATAATGGAATTCATGTCCATTAAATTTTTCCCCTTTTTTAGAAATTATATTGTCTTGTTTAACTTCTGCTATAGTATATTTTAATGCTTGAACTTTATTAGTTAAAATAGATTTGTAGGGGTAAATGGATACTTGTTTATCTTCATGAATTGAATTCATAAGGTACATTAAACCTCCACATTCTGCGAAAATAGGTCTATTTTCAACATGGAACTGTTTTATTTGTTTTAAGATATTCGTATTTTTAGATAATTCTTTAGAAAATAATTCTGGATATCCTCCACCAATATATAATCCGTCAACATCTGGTAGGGATTCATCTTTTAAAGGTGAGAAATATTCAATTTTACAGTTATTAGCTTCTAATGATTCAATATTTTCTTTATAATAGAAATTGAACACTTCATCGTAAGCTACTCCAATTTTTACTTTTTGTTTATTTAATTTATTCCAAATAGGTTCTCTTGGAGAAGTTAATTTTGGTGCTTCTTTAGCTATTTCAATTAATCTGTCTAAATCAATTGATTCTTTTATTATATTTGACCAAAGGTCAATAAATGTTAATGAATTTTCTCGTTCAACAGCAGGAACAAGACCTAAATGTCTTTGTTCAATGGATATGGAATCATCACGAGTAATTCCACCAATTACTTCAACACCAGTAAGTTCTTCAATAGATTTTTTGGTTTTTAAGTAATGAGCGTTATTTTTTACCTTATTTAAAATAACTCCAGCTATATTAATTTCGCTGTCAAGTGCTTTAAATCCTAAAACTAAAGCAGCAGCACTTTTTACCAAACTTCTAGAATTAATAATTAAAATAACAGGAGCATTTAAAGCTTTAGCTATTGATGCAGTACTTCCAATATCATTTATAGAGTCAATACCTTCATAAAGTCCACGAACACCTTCTATAATTGCTATGTCTTTAGTTTCCATAGCTTTTAAAAAAGCATCTCTTACTTGACCTTCTTTCATAAAGAATGAATCAAGGTTTCTAGAGGTATTTCCAGTAGCTAATGTATGGTATGTAGGATCAATGTAATCTGGACCTACTTTAAATGGTTGAACATTATATTCTTCGCTTAATGCTTTCATAATTCCAGTAGATATTGTTGTTTTTCCAACTGCACTACCTGTTCCTGCTAATATAATTCTCATAATACTATTTTATGTTATGTTGTGATATAATTATTTATCGTATAATATGTTTTATATAAGATAATCAATATAATTTAAATTAATATATTATGGTGGTTAAATGAGAATACTACTTATTCATTCTGATTATTTAAATTACAATGTAAAAAACAAAACACCTGTAGCTGAAGAAATTGAAGATGCTAAAAAACAAGGAGCATTTGATGAATCTTTAGTTGTATTTACAGCTGTTGAAAAAGATGACGAAAAAAATCCACAAGGAATTGTTAAAAATTTAGTTAAAGAAGTTATTAAGACTAATGATCAAGTTAAAGCTGAAAATATAGTTCTATATCCATATGCTCATTTATCTTCTTCTTTAAGTTCACCAAAATTAGCTGTTCAAGTATTAAAAGATGCTGAAGAAGCTTTAGTTGAAGAAGGATTAAATGTTAAAAGAGTACCATTTGGCTGGTATAAAGCATTTGAAATTTCTTGTAAAGGACATCCATTAAGTGAACTTTCAAGAACTATCACTGCTGAAGAAGCAGAAGAAACAGAAGAAGTTGAAAAGAAACCTTCTTCCTGGTCTATTCTTGATGGAGATAAAGTTCTTGATATTGATACTTTTAAATTTGAAAATGATCAATTAGAAAAACTTGTTAATTATGAACTTGGCAGAGGTGCTTCTGATGAAGGTGAACCTCCTCATGTTAAATTAATGAGAGAAAAAGAATTATGTGATTATGAAAGCGCATCTGATGTTGGAAATCTTAAATGGTTCCCAAAAGGACGTTTAGTTCGTGATTTACTTGCTGATTATGTTTATAATTTAGTTGTAGATCAAGGAGCAATGCCTATTGAAACTCCAATTTTCTATGATTTAGACAATGAAGCTATCAATGTTCATGCAGCTAAATTTGGAGAAAGACAATATAGAACTGACACTAAGAAAAATTTAATGCTTAGATTTGCATGTTGTTTCGGTGCATTTAGAGTAATGGCTGATCCATTTATCACATGGAAAAACTTACCCGCAAAACTCTATGAATTATCTACTTACAGTTTCCGTTTTGAGAAAAAAGGAGAAGTTGTAGGTCTTAAAAGATTAAGAGCATTTACTATGCCTGATTTCCATAGTTTCTGTGCTGATATGGATAGTACTTTAGAAGAATTCTCAAAACAAACTGATATGTGTATTCAAACTGGTTTGGATTTAGATGTTAATTATGAGGTAATTTTCAGAGCTACTAAAGACTTCTATGATGAAAACAAAGAATGGATGTATAGTATTGGTAAAAAAATAGGTAAACCAGTATTACTTGAAATTTTACCTGAAAGAAAACATTATTGGTCTTGTAAAGTTGACTTTGCAGCTATTGATTACTTAGGAAGACCAATTGAAAACCCTACTGTTCAAATAGATGTTGAAAGTGGTAAAAGATTTGATATTACTTATCTTGGAGAAGATGGAAAAGAACATAATCCAACTATTCTTCACTGTAGCCCAACTGGAAGTATAGAAAGAGTTATCTGCAGTTTACTTGAAAAAACAGCTATTGAAATAAACGAAAAAGCTCCTATGTTACCTACATGGTTAAGTCCAATTGAAGTAAGGATCATAACTGTTGGTGAAGATCACAAAGAATTTGCTAATGAATTATATGATAAAATCAATGCTGAAAATATTCGTGTAGATATAGATGACAGAGATGAAAGTGTTGGTAAAAAAATTAGAAATGCAGCTACTGAATGGATTCCTTACATATTCGTCGTTGGAGACAATGAAAAAGAATCTGGTGTATTCTCTGTAACAGTTCGTGAAACTGGTGAAAAAGTTGACATGACTGTTGATGAATTAATTAAAGAAGTACTTGATAAAACTAAAGGAATGCCTTACAGAGGTTTACCTTTACCAAAAGATATTTCTACAAGGATTAATTTCCAATAAATCTTTTTTTTAACTGTAAGTAGATATGTAACATATAAATTCACATATCTATATTTCTTTTTTCATCTATTTTGTTTTTTTTAAGTTATCATTGTCAATAATTTGTTTTTAGTAGTTAGCTTTATTTAATTAAAAAAATATAATTATATACTGTATATAATATATGGAGGAACTATTTAATGTACAATATAGGAGAAGCTCTTATTGGTGATGGAAACGAGTTAGCTCATATTGATTTAATAATCGGTGAAAAAGAAGGACCTGTAGGTCAAGCTTTTGCAAACGGATTATCAAATTTATCTGTTGGCCACACTCCATTGACCACTGTAATTAGACCAAACTTAATGACTAAACCAGCAACTTTAATTATTCCTAAAGTTACTGTTGGAGATTTAGACGATGCTGCTAAAGTATTTGGACCTGCACAAACTGCTGTTGGTAGAGCAGTAGCTGATGCAGTAGAAGAAGGATACATTCCAAAAGATATTGTTGAAGATATCGTAATTAATGTAAGTGTATTCATTGATCCTTCTGCAAAAAATTATAGGAAAATATATCAATACAACTATGGAGCAACTAAATTAGCTATTAGAAGAGCTATGGAAGGTTACCCATCTATTGATAAAGTACTTGCAGAAAAAGACCGTGGAACTCACCCAATCATGGGCTTCAGAGTACAAAAACTTTGGTCTCCACCTTATTTACAAGTTGCACTTGACTTAGATAACTTAGATGCTATGGAAAGAATCATTGATGATTTACCTGACAAAGAAAGAGTTCTTATCGAAGCTGGAACTCCTCTTGTTAAAAAATTCGGTGTCGGTGTTGTTGGAAAAATTAGGGAATTACGTCCAAGTGCATTCATCATAGCTGACTTAAAAACTTTAGATGTTGGTAGGGTAGAAATTAAAATGGCTGCAGATGAAACTGCAGATGCAGTAGCTATTTCTGGTCTTGGAACTATTGAATCTATTAAGAAAGCTATTCATGAAACTCAAAAACAAGGTATTTACTCAATCCTTGATATGATGAATGTAGCTGACTTTGAAGAAAAATTATCTGCTCTTCCTGATGACTTAAAACCTGATATAGTTTTATTACACAGAAATGTTGATTTAGAAACTTATAAAGCTGAAAAAGGTGAAGATACTAGTGAAATGACCGAATGGGGTAACATTAAATCTATTAAAAAACTCATCGGTGATGGTTTAGTTGCAGTAGCTGGAGGAATTACTCCTAACAAAGTAGAAGAAGCTACTTCAAAAGGTGCAGATATCATTATTGCAGGTAGATATATTATTGGTTCTAGAGATGTAAGAAGGGCTGCTGAAGACTTCTTAGCACACTTCCCTCAAGACCCAGATAGTATGAGACTTGCACTTGATGAAGACGAACAAGTAAATTAAATCTTTTGATTTAATTTATTCTTTTTTTTAAAGGAGATTAATAATGGGATTTTGTAATTCTTGTGGTAGACCAATTGTAAAAGCAGATTATGGTACTAATAAAGATGGTAGTTTAAATGAAGACTATTGTAAAGACTGTTTCCAAAATGGTGAATTTACAGAACCTGATATAACTCTTGAAGAAATGATTACAAGAAAAACAAAAGAAATGATGGAAAAAAATCCAAGATTACCTGAAAATCAAGCTACTGGTATTACAGTTGGATTTATCCCTGGTTTAAAAAGATGGTGTCCAGAAGAATTTTGGGATGATGAATTTTAATCTGTTTTTAAAATAAATTCCTTAATTTTATTAGCTATATATTCATCATGACTTTTATGTGATTTAAGTAAATAATTTTCTTCTTCTACTTTATTATATTTATCAACTAATTCATTGTATTCTTCATACATGTTTTTAAGTTCTTTTTCTAAGTTTTCATTAGTTTCAAACATGTTTGCATAGCTAGTTTTAGTATTAAGATTTTCCTGTTTCAAATTATTATACTTATTGCTTATTCTTTCGTAACTGTCTTTAATACTTTTATTTTCATCTTTGATATAAGAACATTTGTTTTTAAGATTGTTATTTTCCTCTTTAATACTTGTAAATTTAGTTTTGATGTTTTCAGTTTCCTGTTTAATATTTACAAATTTGGTTTTGAGGTTTTCGTTTTCTTCAATTAATTTAGAGTGTTTTTCTTTTAAACTTTCTAATTCTTTAAGATTTAATAATAACTGTTCGTTTTCTTGTTTAAGTAAGTTAATTTCATTGAAGTCTACTTTTGGAGTGTTTTTTAATTCTGTAAGATACAGGTAATTAGCTATTTCCAGAGCACTAACTTTATCTTCTAAATTTTTGAAATTTTCAATTTCATCATGAGGAATAATTAAAACTTCTTCTTTATCTTCATAAATGTCGTCTTGTTTAGGTATTGTAATTTGAATTTGTTTTGTTGTATATTTTTTCTTTTCACCATTTTTAAGAGTCCTATTGTATTCTCTAGAGTATTTTTTTACAACACCTTTTCCAGTTTTCATATTTTATTCCTCAGTAATTAATATTATTCATTATATTGTTTAGTTATTATATTTTTTTCTAAGCTTTTCATCTTGTAATGTTAATGTTAAACCTAAACCGATTACTAGTAGAATTGTTGTAACATCCATTACTAACTTCATAGCATCTTTTAAAATAGTATTTACAATTTTTTCAGTTAAACTATTTTCATGTTTTAATTCGGTTGTGTTTACATGTCCTAATTTTTCAAGATATTCTCCACTGTGGTCTATAAAATTATCATTTTCTAAATATTGTGGTGCATAGGTATCTATTGCATCGTGAAGTCCTCCAAATGCTCCAATTATAAGAATACAACCAATTATAGCTGTACCCATTGATGTTCCTAATGTTTGGCTGGTTGTAATAAGTCCAGATGCAGTACTTTGTTTTTCTTCAGGGGTAGTATTAAGTGATATGTCTACTCCAAGTGAAATAACTAATCCTAATCCTAATCCGAAGATTGTTAATCCTGGAGCTATGTCCATAAAATGAGTATTTAATCCAAATTGGTATTTAAGTAAAAATGTAGATCCTATTGCGATTATAAATCCAATAATCATTATAATCTTATGGTTAAATTTCATAGCTAATTTTGGAGCTAATATTGCAGTTATTAATAATCCTACAGTTGCAGGGAGTAAATTTAACCCAGTTTTAAAAGCACTTAAATGCAATACACTTTGTAAGAATATGGACACTGCAAATACAGCACCTCCTAATGCTAAATTAGTTATTAAACGTATACTCATTCCTGCTCTTAAATTATGATTTTTAAGTAGACTAATATCTACTAAAGGAGTTTTACCTTTTTTCTTTTGTTTATTTTCATATATTCCAAAGCTTACAAGTAAAATAGCTGATATTACAATTAATACTAAAGTTGTTAAGTAGTGATGTTTTAAACAGAGTATTCCTAAAACAAGGACTATCAAACCACTTACACATAGGATGGATCCGATTATATCAAAGTCTTTTCTGGTAAGGTAAGGTTTAAAGTTTTTAATTTTTGATGAGAATGCAAATATAAATATAACTATTAACAGTTCGATTACAAATCCGTATCTCCAACTTAAAAAGGTAGTTACAACCCCTCCAAATAATGGTCCAATAGCTGCAGCTATTCCTGCAATTGCACTACTGATTGCTAATGCAAAAGTACGTTTATCTTCTTTATAAGTTCCACTAATGATGGAAATTGTAGCAGGAGTCATTAATGCACCACCTAATCCTTCAAGTAAGGACCAGCCAATAAATAAAGTAATTGCATTTTGACTTAAGGATGCAATTAATGCTCCAATCCCATAAATCAATGCACCAATTAAGAATATTTTTTTCTTCCCGACTATGTCTTGTAATTTAGATCCTACTAACATTAATGATGCAGTAATCAATGTATAAAAACAGATAATTATTTGTATTGTACTTAAAGAAGTGTTTAGGTCTACTACCAGTTGCGAAATACTTACATTCATAAAAGTTGAATCTAAGGTTATTATAAAAGAGGCTAATGCCACCAATATAAGTGGGAGCCATGAAGTTTCATTTTTTGTAATAGTTCTCACCAAAATTAAATTTTATATATTTACAAATTTATTTAAACTATTTAATTAATTTTTCAGTTTTCTTTTTAATTAAAACAAAAGATTAAAAAGATTGATAAATAAAATTATCTCTAAATTATAAATTTGGTGGAGTGTTAAATTGAGAGTTTTAGGTATTTGTGGGAGTCCTAGGAATAGTACAACTAATTATGTTTTAAACGAAGCATTAAATAGATTAAATGAAAATGGATTTGAAACAGATTTGGTTAGTTGTTTTGGTAAACATATTGCTCCATGTATGCATTGTGACTATTGTATGGAACATAAAAAATGCATTAATGAAGATGACATGAATGAGGTTTATAAAAAGCTCCAGCAATGTGATGGTTTAATATTGGCTACTCCTGTTCAAAGTGGTGGTGTAAGTAGTAATTTATCTGTTATTATGGATAGAACAAGAGCTTTAGAAGCTATTGATTATAATATTTTACGAGGTAAAATTGGAATGAGTATTGCAGTTGGAGGAGATAGAACCGGAGGTCAGGATTTTGCTCATTTAAAAAATATAACCTATTTCATGATTCATGGAATAATCCCTGTAAGTGGTGGGCCTTTTGGTTCTAATTTAGGTGCATCTTTTTGGTCTAAAGATTCTTTAGAAGATATAAAAAATGATGAGTATGGTTTTGATTCATTAAATAGAACATTAGTGGAATTTGAAAATTTTTTAAGAAAATATATTGATTAAAGAATTATGGATTATATTTATATAGTAAAATTGATTTATATTATTAATAGCTTTTTTATTTATTAAAAATTTTTTTATTAGGTTATGTTATGGCAAGTAAGTTAGTTAGAGGTAGTTTTATTATTTTCATAGGTAATATTATCTTTCGTATTGGAGGATATTTGTACCGTTTTTTAATGGCTGCTCTTTTAGGTCCAACTAGTTGGGGTATTTTAGCTACTACTTTACCATTTCAGGGAATTTTTCAGACATTATCTGCAGGTGGGCTTCCTCCAGCAATAGCTAAGTATGTTGCTGAATATGAAGTTGTAAATGAGCATGATATGGCCCGTAAAACGATTTATGTAGCTTTAAAAATCATGGTTTTTCTGGGAATATTTTTTGGAGTAATAATGATTTTTATAGTTGCTCCGTGGTTGGCTTATGATTATTTGGGAAAACCTGAAACACTTATTCCTTTACAAATTGTAGGTCTTATTACTCCATTTAGTGTTATCGTTGGTGCTTTTAGAGGAGCATTCCAGGGGGTATATAAGATGGAGTATATTGTTTATACTCGTGCAGTTGAACAGTTAGGAATGATTTTATTTGCAACTGCCTTTGTTTTAATTGGATTTTCTGTTACTGGAGCATTATGGGGTACTGTAATAGGTTTTGCAGCAGCTGCTGTTTCTGCAGTTTATATATTTAAATATCATATGGCAAAATATATTCCTCCCGCTAGTGAAGATTTTGAATTTACATTAAAGGATGAATTAGGTTTAGCTGGTACGTTAGTTAAATTTTCTATTCCTGTAATTGTTACAGCTATTGCTGAAATGCTTATTTATAATATTTGTACTATGGTTATGGGTAAGTTTTTAACTTTAGATGCTGTTGGATTTTTTGCAGCTGCTGATCCAATATCCAGATTACCTTTAATGATTTCTATTTCAATAGCTACAACAATTTTGCCTGCTTCTTCTGAAGCATTTAAATCTGGAGATAGGGTAGCTTTAGGTAAATATGTCTCTGAAGCATACAAGTATTCTTTACTCTTTGTTGTTCCTATGTGTATTGGTTTAGCTTGTTTTGCAGCACCTATTTTGAGGTTGTTGTATTTCACTAATCCAGCATATGTTGCAGGTGCTTCTGCATTAGCTATTTTAGCTGTAGGTATGACGTTTTACTCAATATTTTCAATTTCAACAAGTATTGTTCAGGGTATTGGTAATCCAAGAATTCCAATGTATATTTTGATTTTTGGAGCTGTAATAACTGCAGTTTTAAACTGGCTTATGGTTCCTAGTTTGGGTATTGCTGGAGGTGCAGCAGCTACTTCTATAGCTTGTTTTGCAATGATGGTTCCTATACTTTACTTTGTATTTAAATTAACTAAAGTTAAAGCACCTAAAATTTCAATATTTAAGATTTTCATAGCTTCTATGATAATGGGTATTGTAGCTTGTTTTATTCCTAAAACAACAACATGGTTATTTATAGGAATAATTATATGTATTATTGTATACTTCTTTGCATTAATATTTGTGAAATTCTTCACTGAAGAAGATATTACTAGTTTAAAAGCATTATTTTCTAAATTTGGACCATTAGCTAAGATTATGAATAAGATGTTGGATCTTGTTGAAAAAATTGAATTTAGATAATTAATTAGAGTTTGCATCGATATTAATTTTAAGATAAAATTTAATTTAGTTTATTTTTTAGTATTGTTCTGGATTTTTATTTAATTTTTGTTTTTTTAGATTTATTGGATAATTTTTCATAGAAACATTATTTAATTATAAAAATCATACTATTTTTTAATATATTTTGGAGGATTATTATGACCGATGTGAAAGCGGGAGTTGAATATAAAATTAATGTAGAAGGAAATTCTTTTTTATTAGATAGTAAAAAATATCAATTATTGGAAAGTATCCTTGATACAGGTTCTATGACAGAATCTGCTAAATCAATTAAGGTTTCCTATAGGACTGCATTAAATTATATTGATAGAATTGAATCTGCACTTAATGTTAAAATTGTTAATACTACTAAAGGTGGAAAAGGTGGGGGTGGAGGAACCAGTCTTACTGAAGAAGGTTACTCTATATTAAAAGAATGTAAAAAGATTAATGCTATTATGGAATTGCATAAAGATGTTAATGAAATTGAATCTGAAGTTTTAAATATTGATGAATCTAAGGGAATCATGACTATTAAAATGAATCACTTTGAGATAAATACTCCATTAAATAGAAATTATAAAGTTGGAGATAGTTTATTAGCATTAATTAGTTATGATAATATATTTGTCATGTTAGAACCTCAAACTTCCAGTATCAGAAATATTATTAAAGGGAAAATTGTTGAAATGAAACTAGAAATAGAGGTTATTCGTGTTAAAATAGATGTAGGTGAAGGTCTTAAGTTATATTCTGATATAACTTTGTCCGCTGAAAAGGATTTGTGCCTTACAATTGGTAAGGAAGTATATATTGGATTTAAAGCTATGTCTGTTGCTACTCTAAAATTATAGTTTAGGGGGAATTTTTATTTTAAAAATTGAGGTTGATGAAGATAAATGTACTGGTTGTGGGTCTTGTTATGATATTTGTCCTAAAGCAGGTAAAATTTGGAAAATAAATAGGGTTGCACATGTATTGGATTTAAGATATTGTCATGTTTGCACTATATGTGCGATGGCATGTCCAGAACATTGTATTAAAATTATACGTAATGCTCCTGAAGAGTGAATAATTAACTCTTCTTTTAATTTAATGATAGTTTGAGGAATAGTTATGGATAGAAAATCAAATGTTTCAAGAACTACTTCTGAAACAGATATACAAATAAAAATGAATCTTGATGGAAAAGGAAAATATAATATTTCTACAGGTGTGAATTTCTTTAATCATATGTTGGAAGCTTTTTCAAAGCATTCTATGATTGATTTAGATGTTCATGCAAAAGGGGATATTGAAATTGATGATCATCATACTATTGAAGATGTAGGTATATTGTTAGGTGAGGCTTTTAGTCAAGCTATTGGTGATAAAAGAGGAATTAAAAGAATGGCTGATGCTACAGTACCTATGGATGAATCAGTAGCTAAAGTAGCTATTGATATTGGTGGTCGTAGTTATTGTAATATGGAATTCAGTTTTAGTAATGAAAAAATCGGTGATATGACTTCAGATATTGTCATACATTTTTTTGAATCTTTTGCATCTTATGCTAAATTAAATATTTATGGTATTTCAAAAGGAGCAAATGACCATCATCAAGCAGAAGCAGTTTTTAAAGCTTTTGCTAAAGCATTAAAAGAAGCAATAAAAATCGAGCATGATGAAATTCCAAGTACAAAAGGAGTATTATAAAAATAAATTAAGTAGGAATTATCTTCCTACTTAGTTTGGTTTACTGATTAAATCAGTTTTACAACCTGTATTTCCTTCTTTCATGTGTGGAGTTCTTAAAACAGTATCGTTTCCTTTTTCTATTTCTCTAGCTTCTTGAGCTAAACTTGCTGCAGATGCAGCCATTTCATGTGCTGCAGCTACTAATGGTATAAAGTTTTCATATCCTTTAGTCATGAAACAGCCTTTCATGTCTAAGTTTGCTACAGCCCCTGCCATTTCATATGCTGCAATAGCTTTTGCTTTTGCATATGGATTTTTAAAGTCAGCTGCTTCAACAGCTTTTTCAGCAGTAATAATGAGTTTTGGTAATTCAATATTTCCTGCAGCAGCTCCATCTATTACTTCATCGATTGTATTTTGAACTAATCTTAAAGCTCCGGTTTCTGCAAGTACTTTAAGTATGTCTGCATTGAAAATAGCCATTTCAGTTGGATCTAACCATTCTCTTTTTGCACCAATCATAGGATCAGACATTACAATAATATATCCTAAACCTTGTTCTTCCATTTCTTCTTTTTTACTTTTACCTGGTGCATCTCCAATAATAATTGCAGGAATATCTTTTTTAGATAATATTTCTCTTGCTTTTGCTGGCCCTGGTGCTCCAGGGTTTGGACTAATGAAAATGCAGAAATCTGGGTCAAATTGGTCAACTTTTGGCACAACATCTTCAACTTGTTCTGGATTCATTTTTGCTCCAGACCCAAATACTCTTACATCAATATTTGGCCTGTCAGCTCTTTCATCTAAAAGAAGGTCTAATACTGGAGAAGTTCCAATATTTCCACTTTTTATAATTCCTATTTTTACAACCATTTTAATTCACCTATTATTTCTATACAATTGTTTATAGTATTGTGTATTTATTAATCTTTTGATTTGGATTTGATTAATAAATTGAATATTTTTTATTATATTGTTCAGAAAATTTTAGAAAAAGTAGTCAAAAATAACAAGATAATTATGAAATAATAGTAAAAATTTTAAAAATAGTTGAGAAGTGGTTCCGACGAGATTCGAACTCGTGATCCCCTCCTTGTAAGGGAGGTATCATACCACTAGACCACGGAACCATAGTACAACATTATTTATTGCTATTATAATATATAAACCTTTCGGTTTTTTAAGTATTTTATATTTTATTTCCACAATTGAAACAAAATGAATCTTCTTCGTTTATGGAAGTTCCACAATTGCTACATTTTAATTCTTTTGTTAATTTGTGTCCACAATTAGTGCAAAATGCATCATCTTCTTTCACTGGGTTTCCACACTTATCACATTTTAATCCAAGTTTTAATTTATTTCCACAGTTAATACAGAAAATATCATCTGGTCTTACAATAGTTCCGCAATTACTGCAGGTATTTGATGAATAAGTAGGTTTAGATGCAGTCATTCCACTTGCTGTTGCAGTGGGTGTACCAAATGTAGGTATTTTCTCAAGTATTCCTGAACTTTGTCCTGATGCATCAGATAAAACAGGTTGGCTATAAAAATCTCTTTGATTTTCTATTTCGAATAACATTTCATTCATTGCAGCTATTCTTTTATCATCTGATGGGTGAGTAGATAAGAAATCAAAATTATTTGAGCTTTCTGCACTCATAGCCTCCCAAAATGAAGGAATTCCATGTATATCATAACCTGCCCAATGAATTATCATCATTCCAAGTTTGTCTGCTTCAATTTCTTGAGATCTTCCGAAAGGTTTTATTAAGAAAAGTTCTGATCCAATATCTGCTATATTTGTAACTACATTAGTAGCTAATCCTAGTTCTTCTTCACCTAATAACATAAGTCCAATACTTCCGATTCTAGAAAGTGTTGTTATGGTATTTTTAGTTTTTCGAACACTGGATTCTGTTCTTGAGTGGTCTAAAAGTGCATGAGCCATTTCATGACCTAAAATAAATGCTATTGTTTCTTCAGTATCTGCAATTTCCAAAATACCTGAATACACAGCAATTTTACCTCCGGGAATACAAAATGCATTTACAGAATTTTCTTGAACTAAATGAACTTCCCAGTCATAATAATCAGCGGTGTAGTCTGATCTTCCTATTTTGGATAAGTAATTTTCAACAGCATTAATTAAGTTTGAAGCAACTTTTAATATTAATTGTCCTTGGGAGGTGTGGTCTAATATTTGGTATTTGTTCATTTCTTTATAATATTCATCATAACATTCCTTTAAGAATTTATCATCATTAACTGTGTCATAATGTGATTTTCCTGTAAATGGATTAAGACCACTTCGATCGTCTTTGCTCATTTTACCACCTTAGTTAATATTAATATGTTATTCATACTTTATAAACTCATGGTTATCATGTGTGTAAAATTACTTGCTTTTTAGAAGTAAGTTATAAATAAAAACAAAATCAAATTATATACTAATAAATTATTAATTGAAAGTGATATAATGGCATGGGATGATTCTGCTAGTAAAATATGGATGGATGGAAACATGGTTGATTGGAAAGATGCAAAAATTCATGCACTTTCACATGTAGTCCATTATGGTACAAGTGTTTTTGAAGGTATTAGGGCATATAATAATGAAAAGGGTACTTGTATTTTCCGTTTAAATGAACATGTAAAACGTTTATTCAACTCAGCAAAAGTTTATAAAATTGATATTCCTTATACTCAAGAAGAAATTGCAAATGCAATTAAAGAAACTGTTAAAGTTAATGATTTGGCTTCTTGTTATATACGTCCAGTTATATTTAGAGGATATGGTCAGTTAGGAGTAAATCCTTTAACTTGCCCAGTTAATAGTGTAATTGCTGCTTGGGAATGGGGATCTTATCTTGGTGAAGAAGGTATGGCTAATGGTGTAAATATTGGTGTTTCATCTTGGAGAAAACCAGCTCCAGATACTTTCCCTACATTAGCTAAATGTGGTGCTAACTATATGAACTCTCAATTAGCTAAATTAGAAGCTATTGAACATGGTTATGATGAAGCTATCATGCTTGATTATGCAGGACATGTTTCTGAAGGTAGTGGGGAAAATATATTCCTAGTTGAAGATGATGTATTATACACTCCTTCAATGGACTCTTCTAACCTTAAAGGAATTACTAGACAATCTATTATGACTCTAGCTCAAGATTTAGGTTATGAAGTTGTTGAAGAAGCAATTTCAAGAGAAAGATTATATTTTGCTGATGAAGTATTTTTCACAGGAACAGCAGCTGAAGTTACTCCAATCCGTTCAATTGATCATAAAATCATTGGTTCAGGTAAAAGAGGACCAATTTCAGAAAAATTACAGAAAACTTTCTTTGACATTGTTGAAGGTAGAAAAGAAGATAAATTTGGTTGGTTGGATTATATTTAAAAACGGTGTGAGAAATGGATATAATTCAGGCAATTATTATTGGTATTGTCCAGGGATTAACTGAATTTTTACCAGTAAGTAGTTCAGCTCATTTAATTTTTGCTCAAAATGTATTGGGAGTAGAATCCTCTCTTGCTTTTGATGTTTTTCTTCATTTAGGAAGTTTAATAGCTGTATTATGGTTCTTCCGTGCAGATATTATTAGAATGATACAAGCATGGTTATTAAGTATTGGGGATATTGCACAGCATAGATTTAAAGAAGGATTCTATTCTGATCCTTATAAAAGATTGGCATGGTATGTAATTATAGCTACTATTCCAGTAGGTTTGGTAGGTGTATTATTTGAAAGTCAGGTTGAGGCATTGTTTGCAGGTGCACTATATGTTCCAGCATTTTTCTTATTTGTAACAGGTACTATTCTTTACTTATCTCAAAGAATGAATTCTGGAAGAGTAGATTTGTCAAATATTACAGTTAAAGAAGCATTGTTCATGGGATTAGGTCAGGCATGTGCTATATTGCCTGGACTTTCACGTTCTGGTACTACAATAGCTGCAGGTCTTGTTATTGGATTAGATAAAGAATTTGCTGCTAAATTCAGTTTTATATTATCAATTCCTGCTATTTTAGGAGCATTTGTAGTTCAACTTAAAGATATTGGAACAATTGCTGATTTCAATGTTTTAGCTGTACTTTTAGGATTTTTAGCAGCTTTAATATCAGGTTATTTAGCTATTAAATGGTTAATTGATTTGATTCAAAAAAGAAGTTTGGATATATTTGCATATTATTGTTGGATTGTAGGAATAATAGTATTTATGGGTTCAATAACCCATTTATTTTAAATACTATTCTCTACAAACTTCTTCTATTTTTTTTCTTAAAGTTTCAACAGAATTTCCTCTAATTAATGCTGTAAACATAGCACCACCAGCTCCAGCACCTTCTTTAACAAATCCGTCAAGATAATTTTTTAATCCAGGATAATCTGCATTTTCAAAATCAGGATCAACAATATTGATAGTTATATTTTCATCTATTTGGTTTACTAAGTCAAATAAATCAGCAGTTTCATCTTTAGCTACAAATATTGTAGTTGCTAAATTTATTCTTGAAAAATCAAAATTAGGATTTATTGATTTTACAATTGCACAAACTGCAGCCATCTGTGTTCCACCACCTAAAATTATTGGAATATCACTACTTATTAATAATCCGGCCATTCCTGCAAGGGTTGGGTCTCCAACAGCACCAATAGCTTGCATTGCATCAATATCATCAGTTTCAGGATTAAGTCCAGCATTTTTTAATCCTTCATCCACTACTTTTGTTTTTAAATCATGTGGATTTGTTGGCATACTTCCACTAACTTTCTCATTAGCATCATATCCAAGAGCTCTTAATACACCAAGAGCGGTTGTTGTTCCTGCAGCTATACTTTCTCCAATCACCAAGTAATCATGCATCATGGAGAGTTTAGCTCCAAGTTCTTTTCCATTTTCATAGATTTCTAAAGGATTTAAAACTCCTTTTCCAGTTCTAATGTCTCGTCCGTATTCATTTCCAAGTTTATTACATTCTAAGTGTGGAGTAATTTTAGAACCTGCATTTACTATAACAAAAGGTATGTCTGCAAGTTGTATTGATGCTTTTGTTAACATAGATGGTGTTGGAGCAGCAGTTTCACCAACTACAGTTTGAGGAATTTCTTCCATACATTGAACACTTCCACGAACAAGTATTTCAGCATCTGCTGCTGGAGTATATTCAGTTAATTCTGGACTAGCTCCAGCTCCAGATATCCCAGGTATTTTGGAAGTTTCAGTTGTACCAATCATACATATAAATACTGGGTCCATGTATTTTATCTGGTTTATTAGCTCATCAGAGCCGTAAGTTGTAATTCCATCAATCATTTATTCACCTTCTTTAATTCTTCAATAATAACTTTATTTTGATTTATAAGTGTTTGATTTTGTTTTATAATGTCTTGCAAGAGTTTTTGTGTTTGTTCCCAATTATCGATTATTTTAGGTCGTGGTGGTATTTTGATTTCATTTATTAAAGGTGCGCTTTCCGGTTTTGGAGGGATTCTATTTTGATTATCTGAATCTTTTTTAATAGTTTTAGTATAAATGTTTGAAACAGAGTTTTTACTATTCTCTTCCAATAGTTCCATTAATCTAGAATCTATTTCATCACCTTTAATTTGTTCTTGTTCCACTTCAAATCTTAATCTTTTTTGGATATTGTATCCTTGATAAAGAGGTATGCCTCTATTTTTAATTTCTTCCTTAAATTCTTCACTAAGATGTATATCTCCTGTTAATTGAGTAACTCTTTTTTCTTCAGAAGTTTTAGTGCTATAAAATCCCATGATTACTAATTTATTTTTGAAAGTTAAATATTTGTAGGAAGTGTGATGTTAATAAAACGTGTTTTGTTAATAAGATTACATTTTAATATCCTATTTTTTACTTTTTTTAGAAACTGTATCTTATTTATATTTCAAATAACTAATATTAAATTAAATTATTTTTTAAGTTGATTATTTTGATATGTTTAGGAATTGAAGGAACTGCTGAAAAAACAGGTGTTGGGATTGTTGATAGTGATGGGAATATATTAGCTATGGCTGGAGAACAGTTATTCCCTGAAAAAGGAGGTATTCATCCAAGAATAGCTGCAGAACATCATGGATTTTGGATTCCAAAATTAATTCCAAAAGCTATTGATGAGGCAGGAATTTCTTATGATGATTTAGATTTAATATCATTTTCACAAGGTCCTGGTCTTGGTCCAGCTTTAAGAATAGTAGCTACTTCTGCAAGAACACTTGCATTATCATTAAATAAACCGATTATTGGTGTTAATCATTGTATTGGTCATGTTGAGGTAGGTAAATTAGATACTGGTGCTGTTAATCCAGTTACTCTTTACGTAAGTGGTGGAAATAGTCAGGTAATTTCTCATGAAAGTGGAAGATATAGAATTTTCGGTGAAACATTAGATATTGCTGCAGGAAATTGTCTGGACCATTTTGGTCGTGAAACTGGTTTGGGACATCCTGGAGGTCCAGTAATTGAAAAATTAGCTAAAAAAGGTTCTTATGTGGAGTTACCATATGTTGTTAAAGGCATGGACTTTTCATTTTCAGGATTGTTATCTGCAGCTTTAAGAGAAGTTAAAAAAGGTACTTCTATTGAAGATGTTTGTTTTTCACTTCAGGAAACTGCATTTTCAATGCTTGTTGAAGTAACAGAACGTGCACTATCTCATACTCAAAAAGATGAAGTCATGTTATGTGGTGGGGTTTCTGCAAATTCAAGACTTCGTAGTATGCTTAAAACTATGGCTGATGAACATGGAGCTAAATTTTACATGCCTGAAATGAAATTATGTGGGGATAATGGAGTAATGATTGCATGGTTAGGTTTACTTATGTATAATCAGTTTGGTTCATTGGATATTAATGATACTGGAATTATTCAGCGTTTTAGAACTGATGAAGTTGATGCGCCATGGGTTAAAAATGAAAATAATCATTTGAAATTATCTGATAATTTAGTAGCTAAAGGAGCTGAATCAGATATTATTAAAAGTTCTTATTTAGGTGAAAATGCTATTTTAAAAAGTAGAATTCCTAAAGCTTATAGAATTCCTGAAATTGATAATAAAATAAGAAAATCAAGGACTAAACTTGAAGCTAAACTATTATCTGATGTTAAAAAAGCAGGTGTAAGTACTCCAATTTTATATGATGTAGATTTAGAAAATAAATCTATTTTAATGGAAGCTATTGAAGGAAAAATGCTTAAAGAAGTTATTGATGATAATTTAGCTTATAAAATCGGTGAAGAAATAGCTAAAATACATAGTTTGGATATTATTCATGGGGATATAACTACTTCTAATATCATGCTTAGAAATGGAAAGCTAGTATTTTTGGACTTTGGACTTGGAAGACATTCTGATTTGTTTGAAGATAAAGCAGTTGATTTACTTGTATTAAAAAAATCATTGCAAAGTATTGATAGTACTACTGCTAATAAATATTTTGATAATATTTTAGATGCTTATGCTAATAGCTATGGTAAAAATAAAGATAAAATAATTAAAAAAATAAAAGAAATAGAATCTAGAGGAAGATATACTCATTAAATAATCATAGGGTGCTTACTTTAATGTTATGCATGGTTGAACCTCTTTAAATATGAAAAAACATTTTCATCAAAAATATATAAATATTATAAAATCTTAAAAGTTAGGTGTATAAGACTAACTTTTTTTAATTTTTAAAAAGTTAGGTGTATAAGACTAACTTTAAATGAGGTGTAATCATGGTTGAAAGAGAGTTATACATGTCTAAAATTCGTAGATTAATTGATTTAGATATTATAAAAGTTATAACTGGGGTTAGAAGGTGTGGTAAATCTTATATGCTAAATTTAATCATTGATGAACTTCAAAAAAGAGGAGTTAATAAACAGGATATTTTTTTAATTAATTTTGATTCAATTAAATATCAAAATATTAAAAATTCTAATGAGTTAAATGATTTAATTTTAGAGTTAGTTAAAGAGGTTAAAGGTAAGATTTATCTTTTTTTTGATGAAATACAAAATGTTAAAAACTGGGAGAAATCTATTACTGCATATAAGATAGATTTTGATTGTGATATTTATATAACTGGATCTAATTCTAATTTACTTTCTGGAGAATTGGTTACTCATTTAACTGGAAGATATATGGAAATTAAAATGTATCCGTTTTCATTTAAAGAATTTTTAGATTATAAACAAAGTGATGATATTAAATTATTTGATGAATACTTAAAATATGGGGGATTACCTTTTATTTTTTCATTAAGTCCTGAAGATAAATTACAATATTTAAATGATTTGTATTACTCAATTATTTATAAAGATTTAATTTCACGTTATGAAATTAGAGATGTTAATCTGTTAGAACGATTGGTTTTATATATAATAAATAATATTGGCAATACTTTTTCTGCAAAATCGATATCAGATTATTTAAAACATGAAAATATTAAAGTTTCAAATAAAACTATTTATAATTATCTTGTTTATCTAGAAAATGCTTGTTTAATTTCTAAAGTTAAAAGAGAAGATTTACAAGGTAAAAAAATTTTAAAATTTCAAGAAAAATATTATGTTGTTGATCATGGATTTAACCAGGCATTACTTGGTAAAAATAATATGAATGAAGGCAGAGTACTGGAAAATATTGTTTATAATGAATTTTTAAGAAGAGGGTATGAAGTTACTGTAGGGAAAATTAATGGTTATGAAATTGATTTTGTTTGTAAAAAACCAGATAAAACAATTTATGTTCAAGTTTCTTATATATTAGGGAATGATAATACTATTGAAAGGGAATTTAGACCATTATTGAAAATTAATGATAATTATTCTAAATATGTAATTAGTTTAGACCAATTGGACTTTTCTAGGCAGGGGATTGTTCATTTAAATCTTTTAGATTTTTTAACTGATTATGAGTTAATTTTATAAAAAATTTAATTCATAATTAATTTTATGATAACATTTATTACTGGTAACAAACATAAAGTTATAGAAGCAGAGAATATATTTAAAGATTATGACATTAAATTAGAGCATATTGATTTAGGTTACTGTGAACCTCAAGGAACTCTTGAAGAAGTAGCTATATCAGGTGCAAAATATGCTAGTCGTAAACTTAATAAACCTGTGATTGTTGAAGACGCTGGTTTATTCATAAAAGCTTTAAATGGTTTTCCTGGAACATATTCTTCATATGTTCAAGAAACTTTAGGAAATCAAGGAATATTAAAACTTTTAGATGGTGTCGATGACCGTTATGCCGAATTCAGGTCAGTTATTGGGTACTGCGCCCCCAATTCTGAGCCCAAGATCTTTTTAGGTAAGGTCATAGGTGAAATCGCAGTTGAAGAAAAAGGAGATTTAGGTTTTGCTTTTGATCCTATTTTCTATGTTCCAAATAAAGATAAAACTTTTGGAGAATTAACAACTGAAGAAAAAAACCAGTTTTCACATAGAAAAAATTCTTTAGAAAAATTTATTAAATGGTATTCTATTCAATAATTTTCTAATTTATTATTATGGGCTTACTTTATAACTAATTTATTTAAGAGGTAATTATTATGGCAAGACCAGAATGGGTAACTTACAGTGATGAAGAAATTGAAGAAATGATTTTAAAATTTAACAAAGAAGGAAAAAGTACCAGTGAAATTGGTATTATTTTAAGAGACCAATATGGTATTCCTAGTGTTAAAGAAGTAACTGGTGAAAGGATTACTCAAATTTTAAAAAGAAATGATCAAGCTGGAAAATATCCTGAAGATTTAATGAATTTAATTAAAAGAGCAGTAAATATAAGGGATCACTTAGCTGAAAATCCTAAAGATTTACACTCTAAAAGAGGTTTAACTATCATCGAATCTAGAATCAGGAGATTAGCTTCATACTATGTAAATGAAGGTGTATTACCTGAAGGATGGAGATACAATCCAAAAGAAGCAGCACTCCTTGTTAAATAGGGCTGGTGAAGCTAGTGATGTGCTTAAAAAGCACATTGAAAACGATAACGTTATAAGAATTATTTCTCATAACGATGCTGATGGAATTTCAGCAGCAGCTGTATTAGCTAATGCTTTAAAAGAAGAAAAAGTTCAATTTCATACTACAATCGTTCCTCGTCTTAAGGAAGATTTAATAAACCAATTGAGACATGAAAAACATGATTTGGTTATTTTTTCAGATATGGGCAGTTCTTTTGTAGGCGAACTTAATTCTTTTAAATGTGATGTTATTATAGCTGATCATCATCAAGTTAGTGATATTGAAGCAGAAAGCAATGTAGTTCACATAAATCCTCATTTATTTGATATTGATGGTAGTAGGGATTTAAGTGGGGCAGGTTCTAGCTATTTAGCAGTTAGGGGCCTTAATAAAAAACATTTAGCTTATTTTGCTTTAATTGGTGCTTTTGGTGATATGCAAGGTCAAGATGGATTTACTGGAGTCAATAAACTCATTGTCGATGATGCTAAAGAAAGTGGTAACTTAGAAATTCATGATGGTTTAAAAATAGTTTCTAAATCATCTGAACCACTTTTTAAATCTTTAGCTTATACTTTTTCCCCACCTCTTCCAGGAGTAACTGGGGATTTAGAAGGGGCAACTGAGTTTTTACAAAAAATGAATTTGTCTTATGGTATTAAATTCACTGATTTAGGTGAAGAAGAAAAAGATATTCTTAAAGATGAACTTATTAAAATTAATCCGGATATTTTTGGTGACTGTTATACAGTTCCAAAAGAAGTGCCTTTGCTTCGTGATTTGGAAGAATATTCTTATATTCTCGATGCATGTGGTAAAAATAAAAAATTTGGATTAGGTTTAAGCATAGCTCTTGGGGAACGTGAAAAGGCTTTAAAAACAGCTACTGATTTACAACGTAGATACAGGGATCAATTAGTTAAAGGCTTAGAATGGATTAAAAAGGAAGGTTCAGTTAATCTTTCTCATATTCAATATTTATATAGTGAAGATAAAGTATTGAAATCTGTCATGGGTACAATAGCTAGTATAGGTTTATCTATTGAATTATTGGATGATTCAAAACCAGTTTTAGGTTTGTCAAGACTTCATAATGATATTAAAATCTCTGGAAGAACAACTAGACAACAAGTTGAAAAAGGAGTTAATTTAGGAAAAGCTTTACAGGATAGTTCTAATAATTTCGGTGGCCAAGGTGGAGGTCATGATATTGCTGCAGGAGCTATGATTCCTTATGAAAGCAAAGATAACTTTTTAAACTTAGTTAATGATATGGTTGAATATCAAATAAATAATGATTAATATGTTTTTAACAAAAAAAGAAGAACAAATGTGTGATGGGGAATTTGGAGAAACTATTAGAAAAAGCATGGATATTTTAGTTGCTTTAGGAGATATTTATGGTGCTTCTAAATTAGTTGATATTACTTCAGCACAAGTTTCTGGAGTTTCTTATAAAACTATTGGTGATGCTGGATTAGAGTATCTTCAAGATTTAGCTAGTGATGATAAGGGGGTAGCTAGTGTTAATTCTTCTTTGAATCCACCAGGTACTGATTTAGATAATTGGGAGGCTCTTGGATTTCCAGAAGATTTTTCAATTAAGCAAAACCAGATTGTAGAAGCTTATGGTAAACTTGGAATCTCAAAAACATGTACTTGTACTCCTTATCTTGTTGGAAATGTTCCTAGATTTAGAGATCATGTTTCTTGGTCTGAATCTTCAGCAGTAGCTTATGTTAATTCTGTAATTGGTGCTAAAACTAACCGTGAAGGTGGTCCAGCAGCATTAGCCGCAGCTATTGTTGGAAAAACTCCACTTTATGGATTTCATTTAGATGAAAATAGGAAAACTAATCTGGTAGTAGATGTAGAAACCGAACTCGCAGGTGCTGATTTCGGAGCTCTCGGATATATTGTTGGAAAAATTGTTGGTGGTGGAGTACCTTATTTTACTCTTAAAAATATTCCAAACAATAATAATTTAAAAACATTAGGAGCAGCACTTGCCTCATCAGGTTCAGTAGCACTTTATCATATGGAGAATGTTACTCCGGAATATGAAATAGCTGCTAAAAGTGAAGCTGATGATCATATATCAATCTCCGAAGATGACATTTTAGACACCCGTAACAAGCTATCTACTACAACTAAAGAACCAGATTTAATCTGTTTAGGTTGTCCTCATGCTTCTTTGGAAGAAATAAAGGAAGTTGCAAATATTGTCAAAGGAAAAACAATTAAAAATAAATTATGGATTTGTACATCAGTTAGTGTAAAAGCAACAGCTGATAGAATGGGTTATACAAAAGCTATTGAAAATGCAGGGGGTAATGTGGTCTGTGATACCTGTATGGTAGTAGCACCTATTGAAGATATGGGCTTTGAAGTAATTGGTGTAAATTCAGCAAAAGCAGCTAATTATGTTCCATCTATGTGTGGACTTGATGTTGTTTATAATGATGTAGAAAATTTAATTCAGTTTGAATAAATTTTTTCTACTACTTTTTTTTAAAATCTTTGTATTTTATAAAATACTTTTTAGCTATTTTTCTTAAAATAGCATTCTATAAAAAACTATTTATATAAATATTTGAATATAGTATTTTATAAAATAATTATTAGGTTGTTGTTGTTCATGGTTAATAGGCAATTATACATGGATAAAGTTCTCCAGTTTATGGATAAAGATATTATTAAAATAATAACTGGGATACGAAGATGTGGTAAGTCTTATTTATTGAAGTTAATCATTAATGAACTAATTAAAAAAGGTGTAAATAGAAATAATATTCTTTTAATGGATTTTGAACTTCCAGAATATAATAACATTAAATATAGGGAGGATTTGGATGAAATTGTTTTAAATTTTATAAATACTCGAAATGATAAAGTTTATTTACTATTTGATGAGGTTCAAAATGTTGAAAATTGGGAAATAAGTATAAATAGTTATTATAAACTTCCTAATACTGATATTTATGTTACTGGTTCAAATTCTAAATTATTATCTAAAGATTTAACTACTTTTTTAACTGGACGTTATATATCTATAGAATTATATCCATTTTCATTTAGTGAATTTTGTAAGTATAAAGAAGAATTAAATGAGAAGTGCATCTTTAAAAATGAATTAAACAGTCCATTAGAAAATCTTTTTGATGAATATTTAAACTATGGGGGATTTCCATTAGCTATAATGGCTAAAGATTATAAAACAATAGTATTAAATGATTTGTTTTCTTCTATTGTTCTTAATGATGTTGTTAAACGATATGAAATTAGAAATGTGGGATTGTTTTTTAGAATTACTAAATATTTGATGGAAAATGTTGGTAATTTAATATCTGTGAATTCAATTTATAATTATTTAAAACATGAAGATTTAAAACTAACTAAAAACACGGTTTATAATTATTTAAGTTATTTGGAAGATGCATATTTTTTATTAAATGCAACCAAAGAAGATTTATTTGGTAAAAAGGAAATTGTTGGTTCTGAAAAATATTATTTGGTTGATCAGGGATTTTATAAGGCAAATTTGGAAGAAAAACAGCAAAATAAATGTAGAATTTTAGAAAATATTATTTATTTGGAATTATTAAGGAAGGGTTATAAAGTTACAACTGGTAAAATTAAAAATTATGAAGTTGATTTCATATGTAAAAAAGATGGAGAGAAAGTATATATTCAAGTATCTTATTTACTGAGTGATGAAAAAACAATTGAAAGGGAATTTCACCCATTGCTTGAGATTAAAGATAATTATCCAAAATATGTTATAAGTATGGATAAAATGAATATGTCTCGTGATGGAATTAAACATTTAAATGTAATTAACTTTTTAAAGGATAGTCCCCAACTTTAAATTTAATAAAATCATATAATATTATAAAGGTGGATAAATTTATGAATTATTTAGTTGTTGGTGCAGGAAATGCAGGTAGGCCTGTTGCAAGGTTACTTAATAATCAAAATCATAAAGTTATTATAACTGATCCAAAACAGTTATCTGATTTTAAACAAGATGTGCAAAGTATTTTAAAACAAATGGAAAAAGAAGGAGTTATTTTAGATTTAGGTAATAATAATCCTTCTATTGAAGGAATTGATAAAGTTTATAAAGCTCCAAGTTTACCAGATAGCGCACCTATTGCCAAAAAGATAGCTGATGCTAATTTAGAAATTTTTACTAATGAAGACTTCTCAAAAATGGTAAATGATTTAATTCCAGTAGATATTATTGGTATTACTGGAACTATGGGTAAAACAACCACTACATTTATTACAACAAGTATTTTTAAACAGGCAGGGTATAAAGTATGGGCTTGTTCTTCTTTAGTTAATAATTTAGTTAGTGAAGCTATTATTGATGGCATAGTTAAAGGTAAAGCTCAAAATTGTGATATAGCTATTTTTGAACTTCCACATGGAACTATAGGTCTTTTAGATAAATTAGATATTAAAATAGGACTTTTGACTAATATTGCAGAAGACCATTTATCTGAATTTGGTGGTTCTCTTGAAAAATATCAACAACGTAAATTAATCTTAGAAAAAATGAGTGAAACATTCATTGCAAATAATTCATGTAGGGATATTATATCTAATGTAAGGGATAATGCATTGTATTATGCATTAGATGAGGACTGTGATTTCGTTGGAAAGGAAGGTGATGAAGAGTTAACTATTAAATATTCTGCAGGTGAATTTACAACACCATTCCACATGGTCAGCTACTTCTTTGAAAACTCTGTAGGAGCAAGTAGTGTTGCTTTAACTTATGGAATTTCTCAAAAAGATATTATTGATGCATTATCAGAATTTAAAGGTCTTCCTGCACATATGGAAGATGTAGGAGAGTATAATGGAAGAAAGGTTATATTGGATTCTGCATTTTTGTATGATGGGATGAAAATTACTTTAGATTATTTTAAAGATGATGATGTGGTATTATTTTTAGATCATTTTGATACATTATCTAAACGGGATAAAAAAGAGGTTGGAAAACTTGTTGGTCAGTATGTGGATGTTGTAATAGCTAGTGGATTTAATGAGGTTAATCAAACAGTTGAAATGGATGCAGCATATGAAGTTTTAGATGCTATTGAAAATCCGAATGCTATTAAAGTAGCTACTGAGGATATTACAAAAGCAGCAGCTCTTACATTTAAATATTCAAAACCTGGAGATATTATTTTACATATGGGTCCACTTATAGCTTATGATAGACTTACTACAGTTGAAAAAATCATGAAAGGACTTGAAGAAGGAAGTAAAAAATATGATTGAATCTGATTTTCCTAAAGATACTACATTTGGTGTAATTGGGATTTGTGGAGCTAACTGTAATTTAGTGGCTAGAATACTTAAAGACAGGGGATTCAACGTTGTTGGAACAGACATGTCTTCCAGTGAGGATTGCAGGTTTAAAAAATCTCTAGAAGGCTATGACATTGAAATATTTTATGGATCTCATCCTAAAGAATTTTTTGAAAAAGCAGATTATGTAATTCCACCTATAAGTTTACCTAAAACAGCAAAAGTATTTGATATTATTAAAGAAAAAAATATTCCAATTTTGGAAGTTAATGATGTTATAGATATTTTTAAAGTAAATAAACCAGTTTTTGGGATAACTGGAACTAATGGTAAAACAACTACAACAACTCTTTTAAAGAAAATAGCTTATGATAATAATATTTTGCCTGCAGAACACAATTTAGATAAAATGCAGGGAAATGCTGAGTATATTCCTATTTTACAGTCTCGTTTAAAGGGGGATGTTGGAATTTTGGAAGTAGGGACTTTTGGAGTTCCTGGAACTATTGAAAGAATAGTTAAAAACACAGATTTGACTTCTGGATTAATTACAAATATCACTCCTGATCATTTAAATGATTTGGGAGGATTTATGGATTATGCTCATGTTAAAGCAGAATTTATTAAAGGTTTAAATGGAAAACAATTAATTGTCAATGGTCAGGATCCAACAATTATGGGGCTCTTAAAAGAATTAAATTTTGAAGGAGAGGTAATTACTTTTGGAGTAGATGAGACACCAGTTGGTGTAGCACCTAAAGAGTGTGTTTGTGGTAGAAATATGGATGTTAAAGAAATTATTTCCGGTTCTGGATATTATTTTTGTAATTGTGGATTAACAACTCCTCAAGTTGATTATGTTGCCACTAATATTGATTTGGATAATAGAACTTTTGAATTACACACTCCAAGTGAAAAATTACAGGTTAAAATGCTTCTTGATGGAATTCATAATGTTTATAATATTGTTGGAGTAATTATTGCTGCACATGAATTTTTAAAATTGCCTTATGATAAAATATTAAGTTCAATAGCTACTTTTACTGGTGTTCCTGGAAGAATGGAAAAAATAGGAGTTATTGATGGAAAAGATATTATTGTGGATTTTGCACATAATCCTGCAGGTGTTGAGACTGTTTTACGTGAGTTTAAAAAATTATATGGTGATATTACTACTGTTATTACTATTTCATCTGAGTCTGGTGAAGAAGGGGACTTAGAAATATTTGATAAAGTTTTAGAATTCTCTAAATATATTGTTCCAGCATCTTTTGCTTCTCAAAAAATAGCTTCTAATAAAATAAATAATTGTCATGATTTTGATGGGAGAATAGTATTGACTCATATAGACGACTTTGTTAAAAAAGGTACTCTTGGTGCAACTTTTGATGAAGTTCAAGAAGGTATTAGTCAGGCAATTCAATTGGACTGTAACAAAATAGTAGTTATTGGTGAAGCAGCTACTAAATTTAAAAATTGTATTAATAATTTATAACTATTTTATCTTTTTTTATTATTTTTTTTAATATTTTTTAAAATCACTGAATATATTATTCAAAACTAAATGAGTAACTATATATAGGTTGTGATTAAAATATATTTAATATTTAACAATGTGTTAAATATGTATTAACTAAATATTTTTTAAAGTCACTGAATATATTATTCAAAACTAAATGAGTAACTATATATAGGTTGTGATTGAATTATATTTAATGTTTAACAATTCTGTTAAATTTGTATAATTAAATTTTCTAAATTAAATATGGGGAATATATTATGAGTCTAAAAAGAACGTTTGGTGTCTTAATTCTTTTATTAGTGCTTTTAAGTGTATCTGCTGTTTCTGCAGAAAATATATCTGACAGTACTAATAATACTTATTATGCATCAGATGATGTTCAAAAAGATTTTTCATCTCTTCAAACGGATATTGATAATTCTCAAGGCGTTTTTAACCTTGATTATGATGTTAAACATGGAGATGATGAAAGTGATGTTTATGGTATAACAATTACCAAAAGCATGACTATAAATGGAAATGGTCATACAATTGATGCTAATAATTATGGGGGAATATTTATAGTAAAAGATTCTTCTGTTGTATTAACATTAAATGATTTGACTTTAATTAATGCAAATCCTGTTTCTAATGATGCAGGGATTGTAAGTGACGGAGGAGCTATATTCTTTAGTGGTTCTTCATTAATGGTAAATAATGTGAATTTCAAAAATAATACTGTCTATAAATTTGGTGGTGCAATTTATACTACTGGAACTTGTATTGTAGATAATTCTGTTTTTGATGGAAATGATGTGGAGTACCGTAGTGCAAATATTGATGCAGGTGGTGCAGCTATTTATGCAGATAAGGGAGCTATGTTACTTCTTTCTAATTCACAAATAATTAATAACCTTAAAAACATGGTTATTCGTAATAACAATGTTGGTGATCTTATAGATGGTGTAGTAACTGTAACAGGTTATACTAAAATTTCAAAATCTTATTTTGGAAATAATAGTGGATGTTATGGTGGGGCAGTAACTTCTTTAGGTTATCTTTTTGACAGAAACACTGTTATTATTGAAGACTCAACATTTGATGGAAATAGAGCATTCCAGGGATCTGCTGTAAATATTTACACATCTATTTTTAAAATATCTGGAACTAAATTTTTAAACAATAAAGGTGTAGGTTATGGAAGTGGAAATCCAAATGTTGGTGCACTTCTCACATGGTATGGTTGTGAAGGTACTATATCCAAGTGTGATTTCATAAATAATACTGCAGAAAATGGTGCTGCTTATAGATGTGGTGATGATAGAAGGACTAATTCTAGTGCTATTGTTGATAGTTGTACTTTTATAAACAACACTGCAAGTAAATATGGTGGAGCTATATATGAAGGTGGTCAATTAGGTACATTTAACTTAAATATTAAAAATTCCACATTTATTGATAACTCTGCAAAAAAAGATGGAAGTGCTATTTATAATGGATATACATTAACTATTGACAATGATTCTACATTTACTAACAATACTCTTTATAATTATTATAGTGCTACTTTAAATTTAGATGAGATTAAAACATTTTCTGATTTACAAAGAGCTGTAAGTATAGTTGAAGGTTATGTTACTTTGACTTCTAATGTAACTATGTTAGATAGTGAAGCAGCTAAATTTGTAAATGGTATTGTTGTTGATCATATGGTTAATATTAGAGCTAATGGTTTTACTATTAATGCTAATAATTTAGGCAGAATATTCAATGTTACTTCAACAGGTAACTTAAATATTTATAATGGTAATTTAATTAATGGTAAAGCAGATATTGGTGGTGCAATATATAATAATGGTAAAGTATATGCTTATAACTCTACTTTTAAAAATAACACTGCTGATACAATGGGTGGTGCAATATTCAATAATGCTAATCTTGAAATTCAAAAATGTATTATTGATGGAAATGATATAATTAAACGTACTGCTTCCAGTGCTGAAGATTATGGTGGTGCAGCTATATATAATTGGTATGGTGCTACTTTAAAAATTACTAACAGTACTATATCTAATAATCTTAAAAACTATAAAAATGGTGATCGTGTTCTTGGTGCTGTAACATCTCTTGGTACTGCAACTATTCAAAAAAATTCTTATTTCATTAATAACTCTGGTCGTTGGGGTGGAGCTATATGCTCTTCAGGTAATGCATTATCAGGTACTAAAGTTAATAAATTAACTATTAGTGATGCAACATTTAGTGAAAACAA
The DNA here is from genome assembly GCF_934746965.1 of uncultured Methanobrevibacter sp. Lineage (NCBI taxonomy): Archaea > Methanobacteriati > Methanobacteriota > Methanobacteria > Methanobacteriales > Methanobacteriaceae > Methanobrevibacter > uncultured Methanobrevibacter sp. The sequence continues at coordinate 40,819 of NZ_CAKVFS010000001.1, forward strand.
AGGATTATATGGTGCAGGTATATTTATATCTGGATCTAACTTTGAAATAAAAAACTCTGTATTTGATGGTAATTCTGCTTTTGGTAAAGGTGATATGACTCCTAATAACAATAATGGAGCAGCTATTGTAGTATCTGATACTAAAAAATCTATTACTGGAAAAATAACTGGTACTAAATTTACTAATAATAAAGCACAATATGGTGGAGCTCTTGATATATGTGCTGGTAAAATTACAATTTCCACTTCTGAATTTGTAAATAATAGTGCAGATGTTGAAGGTGGAGCTATTGTTGTTGATTCTGCAATATCTGATGCTAAAGTTACTATTAGTAATTCTAAATTTATAAATAACTCCGCAAAATATGGTGGTGCAATATGCAACATGTTGGATTTAACTATTAAAAATTCTGAATTTTCAGATAATAATCCTGATGCTATATTTAATCATGTTAAATGGGGAGGAAATCTTGATTTAGGTATTAAAACTTTTACTGATTTACAAAATGCTGTAAATCTTGTTTCAAGTACTTTAACTCTTAACTCTAATATTGCTATGTCTGATGATGAAGCTGTTAATTTTGTTAATGGTGTTGTTGTTAATAAAAATTTAGTCATTGATGGTAGAGGTCATACTGTTGATGCTAGGAATTTAGGTAGGATTTTCTCTGTTGGTGCAGGATACACAGTTACTCTAACTAATATTACATTAATTAATGGTAAAGCTGATAAAGGTGGAGCTGTTTATAATGATGGTAAGTTAACTATTTCTAATGCTAATTTAAATAGCAATACTGCTGATAAGTTTGGTGGTGCTGTATTTAATAATGGTGATTTAATAGTTAAAGATAGTGTGTTTGATGCTAATGATATTATTGATCGTAAGTCTGATAGTGTTGATCATGGTGGTGCAGCTATTTACAATTGGTATGATGGTACTTTAGTTGTATCTGGTTCTAATTTCACTAATAATATTAAAAATTATAATAATGGTGATAGGTTAGTTGGTGCTATAGCTACTATGGGTGGTATTACAATTACTGGTTCTACATTTGTTAATAACTCTGGCCGTTGGGGTGGAGCTATTTCTACTGCAGGTTATTTATTATCTGGTGATGATGTTGGAACATTAAATGTTGTTGATTCAATATTTAAAGACAATGTTGCTTTATATGGTGGAGCTATTGATATTGTAGGAAACAATTATATTATCTCTAACTCTGTATTTGATAATAATACTGCTCTTGGTAAAGGTGACATGACTCCTAATAACAATAATGGTGGAGCTATTGTAGTAACAGATTCTGGTAAGACTATTGTTGGTACTATTGAAAAATCTAATTTCACTAATAATAATGCTCACTATGGTGGTGCTTTATGGATTAATGAAGGCGAAATTACAATTTCTACTTCCTTATTTGAAAACAACACTGCTGTTGAAGATGGTGGTGCTATTGGATTTGGTTCAGCATATCATAATGTAATTGCTAGTGTAGAAGATAGTATATTTAAAAATAACTTTGCTAAATATGCTGGAGCTATAACAAACACTAAATATTTAACTGTAGATAATTCTACATTCATAGACAATGTTAAAGGTACAATATTAAATCAAAAAGATATTAATATGAATATTAAAGATTTCACTGGTTTACAAAATGCTGTGAATTGGGTTGATGGAATTTTAATTCTTGATTCTGACATTGCTATGTCTGATGATGAAGCTGTTAATTTTGTTAATGGTGTAGTTATTAATAAAAATTTAATAATTAATGGTAGGGGACATACTGTTGATGCTAGGAATTTAGGTAGGATTTTCTCTGTTGGTGCAGAATACACAGTTACTTTAACTAATATTAATTTAGTAAATGGTAAAGCTGATATAGGTGGAGCTGTTTATAATGAGGGTAAGTTAACTATTTCTAATGCTAATTTAAATAGCAATACTGCTGGTAAATTTGGTGGTGCTGTATTTAATAATGGTGATTTAATAGTTAGAAATAGTGTGTTTGATGCTAATGATATTATTGATCGTAAGTCTGATAGTGTTGATCATGGTGGTGCAGCTATTTATAACTGGTATGATGGTACTTTAGTTGTATCTGGTTCTAATTTCACTAATAATATTAAAAATTATAATAATGGAGATAATTTAGTAGGTGCTGTAACTTCTATTGGTAATGCTACTATTAGTGGTTCTACCTTTATCAACAACTTTGGTCGTTGGGGTGGAGCTCTCTCTGCTACTGGTGCTGAACTACGTAAAAACACAAGTACTTTAACATTATCTAACTCTGTATTTAAAGATAACACTGCATTATATGGTGGTGCTGTTTATGTTTGGGGATCTAATTATAATATAGCTGATTGTGTATTTGATAATAATACTGCTCTTGGTAAAGGTAATATGACTCCTAATAACAATAATGGTGGAGCTCTTGTAGTATCTCAAGTATCTAAATTTAAAGAATCAATCACAGGAACTATAACTGGTTCTAATTTCACTAATAATAAAGCTCAATATGGTGGTGCAGCTTGGTTTAATAAAGGATCTGTAACTATTGAAGATTCTATATTTGAAAATAACACTGCAACTGCTGAAGGTGGAGCTCTTGGATTTAGTCCAGTACGTAATGATTTAATTGTAACAATAAACAATGCTTCATTTACAAATAATAGTGCAATTCTAGGTGGAGCTATTTATAATAATGTAGGTTTAAATGTTACTAATTCAAGTTTTAATAATAATAAAGCTACAAATCATGGAGATATTATCTTTAATGATGTAAAAGGTAGTTTAACTATAGAAAATAATGAATATCTTGGTTTAAGTGAAGATAAAACTCCAATTTATAACACAGGTAATTTATCTTCAAAAATAGAAGTTATAATATTAGGTAATAAAACAGTTGATGTAGCATATGGTAAAGAAATTCCTTTAACTGCAGTTATTTATGTTGATGGTGTTTTAGTATCTGGTGAAAAATTATTCTTTGAAATTGAAGGTAAAAATATTCTTGCAACTAGTTTAGTAAATGGTACTTACATTGCATATTGTGAGGTAAGTAGTATTGGTGAAAAACTTGTAAATGCTAATTATAATGTTGCTTCAGAAGTTGTTATTAAAACAGCTATATTAAATGTAGTTCAAGGTCCAATTAATTTAGATGTTGATGTAAGTGATATTAATGTTGGTGATCTTCAAATAATCACAATTAATGTTCCTAAAGATGCAACTGGACTTTTAACTATTATGATGAATGGTGAAGATTATATATTGCCTATTTATGATGGAAAAGCAATGTTCTATTATCCTGATTTAACTGCAGGGCATTATGAATTTACTGTAAGTTACTCTGGAGATAAAAACTACTTGGCAAATACAACCACTGCACAATTTGATGTTAATAAATTAACTGCAGATTTTAATGTCAATATTTGGGGTGAACTTGTATTTGGTGAAATTGGTATTGTATCCATTAATTTACCTTCTGATATTAATGGTATAATAGATGTTTATATAGATGGTGAAAAATACACTGTAAATGTTGTTAATGGTATTGCAACTTTTGGATTACCTGAATTAAGTGTTGGTTCTCATGTCCTCTCTGTTAATTATGGTGGAAATGATAAATATTTAACTAATGAAGTTACTATGGATTTCGGCATAGTTAAAGCAAATCCGTCTTTAAATATAATAATCAATAATGTTGATTATGATAATGTCTTTGTTATTAACGCTGTTTTAACTGGTGTTAATAATGCTCCTTTAACTGGAAATGTAATTGTAACTGTAAATGGTAAACAATACACTGTTAATGTTGTTGATGGTAAAGGTATTTTAGTCGCTGATAAATTAGCTACTGGTTCTTATGATTTCGCTGCTAATTGGGCTGGAAATGATAATTATAATTTTGCACAAGATTCTGGCAATTTCAATGTTAATAAGATAGCTTCTACAATTGATGTTTTAGTTGATGACATTAATGTTGGTGAAGATGTAACTATTAATGTTAATGTCCCTGTTGATGCAACAGGCAATGTGGTTATCTCTGTAAATGGTGAAGATTATATTGCAAGTATTGTTGATGGTAAAGCTACTAAAATAATTTCTAATCTTAAAGCTGGCAGTTATGATGTGACTGTTAAATATGATGGGGATAATAATTATAATGGTGCTTCTAGTGCTGCTAAATTTGTAGTGTCTAAAGTAAATCCAGTTATAGATGTAATTGCTGATAATATTGTATTTGGTAATGATTTAACTGTTAATGTAGTTTTATCTTCTGATGCTACTGGTGATGTTGTCATAACTGTTAATGGTAAAGATTATACTGTGACAATTATTAATGGTAAAGCAACACAAGCTATTTCTGGTTTGGATGCTGGAGATCACAATATTGTTGTTAAATATATTGGTGATGACAAATACTCTCCTGTAGAAATTACTAAAACAGTAAGTGTAGCTAAAGCAAATCCAGTTCTTGATGTTGTTATTGATGATGTGGATTATAATAATGTATTTACTATTGAAGCAACTTTAAATGGCGTTAACAATGCTAAATTAACTGGTGATGTTATTGTAACTGTTAATGGTAAAGATTACACGGTTAAAGTTGTAGATGGTAAAGGTACATTAGAAGGAATTAATTTACCTGCTGGATCCTATGATTTCACAGCTAAATTTAATGGAAACAACAATTATGATCCGGTTATTGATTCAAGTAACTTTAAAGTTAATAAATTAAATTCAACTATTGATATTTCAGTTGATAATATCAAAGTAGGGGAAAATTTAACTATTGCTGTAACTGTTCCTGTTGATGCAACTGGTGATGTAATTATTACTGTTGATGATGTGGATTATGTTGCAACTATTGTAAATGGTAAAGCTATTAAAGTTGTTTCTAATCTTAAAGCTAATGATTATGTTGTAAATGTTAGATATGATGGAGATAATAATTATAATGCTACTCAAAATGCAACTACTGTATCTGTATCAAAAATATCTGATTATGATATGAGTATTGATATTCTTGAAGATGTTAAAGTTGGAGATGACGTAATTATTATTGTTAATGTACCTAAAGATGCTGCTGGTAAGGTAACTATTGTTGTTGATGGTATTTATTATAGTGCTGTTGTTGATAATGGAATTGCTAAAATTATTGTATCTAATTTAGAGTTAGGTGATCATAGTGTATCTGCTATATTTTCTGATGATAAATATTCACAAAATGAAGTTAATTCAACTATAGTTGTCTCAAAAGTATCTGATTATGATATGAATATCACTATTCCAGAAGTTAAATCAGGATCAGATACAACTATTACAATAGATGTTCCTAATGATGCAACAGGAACTGTAACTGTAGAAATCAATGGTACAAAATATGTTGGAGTTATAAACAATGGTGGTGCTAATGTTACTATTTCTGCATTAGATGTTGGACAATATGATGTTACTGTGACTTATTCTGGTGATGAAAAATATAATTCAATGACCAAAAAAGAAAACATAACTGTAATTCAAAATACTGATGTAAACTTAAATGTTGAAGATATAGTAATGTTCTATCACGACGGAACACGTTTAATAGCTATTTTAACTGATTATTTAGGTAATCCAATAGCTAATGCTACTTTATATTTCACTATTAATGGTCAAACTTATAGTAGAATCACAGATGAAAATGGTAATGCGTCAATTGCCCTTAATTTAATTTCAGGAATATATCAAGCTACAATATCATATAATGGATCTGAAATTTATGGTAATGCATCTAAAAATATTACTGTAACTATTAATTCCACTATTGATGGTCAAAATATTGTTAAAATGTATCAAAACGGAACTCAGTTCTTCGCTACATTTTATGACAACTATGGCAATATATTAGCTAACACTCTTGTTAGATTCAATATTAATGGTGTGTTCTACACACGTACTACTGATGAAAATGGTACTGCTAGATTAGCTATTAATTTAAGACCTGGTGAATATATATTAACTGCTTATAATAATGTATCTGGTGAAGAAAGAGGATTCAATATAACTGTAAAAAGTTTAATTGAAACTGCTGATTTAACTAAATACTTCCAAAATGCTTCTAAATTTGAAGCAACAATCTACAATAAAGATGGAAGCTTAGCAATCGGTAAAGATGTAACTTTCAATATTAATGGTGTGTTCTACACACGTACTACTGATGAAAATGGTATTGCTAGATTAGCTATTAATTTAAGACCTGGAAATCATATTATTACAACTATAGTTGATGATTTAGAAGTAGGTAATAATATCACTGTTTTACCAACATTAATAACTGAAGACTTAGAAATGACTTTCAAGGATGGTAGTAGCTTCAATGCAAAAATCGTAGATGGTCAAGGTATGCCATTATCTAATCAGAATGTAACTTTCAATGTAAATGGTTTATTTTATTATAAAGTTACTAATGATGAAGGTATAGCTAGTTTAACTATTAATTTAATGTCTGGTGAATATGTCATTACTTCAATCTGGAATGACTTCCAAGTTGGAAACACTATAAAAATAGTTTAAATTCTTCAATGATGAGATTTTAATTTAATCTCATATTCTTTCTTTTTTTAACTGTACTTTTTTAATATAATTATTTAATTTTATCAAAACGATAATATTAATAGGTTATTTTTATATACTATTTTATACTATATTTTTAGAAATTAATGGTATTTGGTGGTGAATAGGTATCATGATATTTAAAAAAATAAATGCTGTTGTTTTTTTATTGTTTGTTAGTTTGATTTGTTTGTCAACGGTTTCAGCAGAAAATGTTGATAATTTTACTAATTTTCAAATGAATGATGAAAATGCAATAGATGAATTATCTAATTCTAATGAAAATAATAATATTAAATCTTTCAATGATTTGACTAAAGAAATTCAAAATACTCAGTCTAATTCTGAATTAAACTTAAACTCTGACTATAAGTTTACAGGAACAGCTGATTTTGAAGGTATAACTGTTAGTGGATCTAATATAGTTATTAACGGGAATAATCATATTATTGATGCTAACTCAAAGTTTAATGTAAAAATATTCAATGTTGTGGGAAATAATATAACAATAAAAAATCTGAATATTGTAAATGCAAATGATGCAATTGTTAATTCTGGTTCTTTAAATGTGATTAATTGTTTTTTTGTGAATAATTCTGCAGTATATGGTGGAGCTATTTATAATAAAGCACAGGGGTCTTTAAATGTATTTGATTGTTCTTTTATGAATAATTCTGCATCTGAGTATGGTGGAGTTATTTATAATGAGTATATTTTAAATGTATACAATTCTTATTTCGATGGTAATCGTGCTCATTATGGTGGAGCTATTGCAAATACAAATGGAAATGTAAGTATAAGTGGATCTTCATTTGTAAACAGTTCTTCAACTGAGTATGGTGGAGCTATCATTAATTTTGGTAATGCTATTATTTTCAACTCTTCATTTATAAGTAATGATGCAGATTCTGATGGGGGAGCAATTGCTAATGGATTTAACTTAGATGTGTCTTCTTGTTCTTTTATAAGTAATTTTGCAACTTCTGATGCTGGAGCAATTTATAATATTGGTACTGCAGTAATAAATAATTCTTTATTTAATAATAATTCTGTATCCGAGTATGGTGGAGCTATTTATTCAAATGGTAATTTTAATGCAGATAATTGTTCTTTTGTGAATAATTCTGCATTGGCTGTAAGTAGTATTTATACTATGAATTTGGCAAAAATAGTTAATTGTTCTTTTATAGGTAATTCAGCTAATTATGTTGGAGTTATTTATAATGACCATATTTTAAATATTCATTCTTCTTATTTTGAAAATAATGAGGTAAGTACTACTGCAGGAGTTATTATGAACAAGGGTAATTTAAGTGCATTTGATTGTCTCTTTGTAAATAATACTGCACATGAATTTGGTGGAGCTATTTATAATGAAAATAATTTAACTTTAAAAAATTCTTCTTTTCTAAATAATAGTGCAGTTAATGGTGGTGCTATTTGTAATAATGGTACTATGGTTATTATTGATTCTTATTTTATGAACAATCAGGGAACACAAGCTGGAGCTATTTATAATTCTATTAAATGTTTTTTAAATATTGCTGATTGTCTAGCTGTGAATAATACTGCTGTATCTGGAGGATTTGTTGATAATGAGGGTATATTGGAAATTATCCATTCTACTTTTATAAATAATTCTGCATCTTTTGGTGGTGTTAGTATTAATATTAATCAGTCAAGCATATCTAATTGTGCTTTTATAAATAATTCTGCATCTAAATCTGGTGAGGTTATTTATAATTCTGCGGGTGTTTCAATAATTGAAAATAATTGGTGGGGTACTAACTCTCCAAATTGGACTATATTAGTAGGGAATATGGATAAACCAGAAAAATATGCTATTCTAAATTTAACAGTTAATAACCGTGATTTTTATTCTTATGATGTATTGGTTAATATGTATTGGAATGGCACTTCTGAAAAAGCAAATATTCCTTTAAGAACTATCATATTAAAATGTGGATCTAATGTTTTTAACGGTGAAATTGTTAATGGTAGTTTTAGTAAAACTTATGATTTTAATTCCTCTGGAAATTATGCAATATCTGCTACAGTAGATAATGAAACTCAAAATGGTACTATAGTTATTCCTAAGATTTATGATTATGATTTAATTTTAAATGTTTCAGATATTCATGTAGGAGATGATGGAATTATTGAAGTTACTTTACCTATTCGTGCTACTGGAAATATAACTATTACTGTCAATAATAAGCAGTATATTGTAAGTATTAAAGAAGGTAAATCTATTGGAAATATATTTGGTCTTAAAGAAGGAAATTACACTGTATTTGCAAAATATGATGGTGATGATAATTATGGTGGATCAAATGCATTTGCTAAATTTAGTGTGTCTAAAGTTGATCCTACTATGGATGTAACTGTTGATGATATTATTTTTGGTGAGGATGCAATTGTCATTGTCACTTTACCTAAAGATGTTTATGGTTCTGTGTATATTTCAGTTGGAAGTATTTATTATGGGGTATTTCCTAATGATGGAAAAGTAATTCAAAATATTGAAGGTTTGGATGCAGGTACTCAGGATATTGTAGTGCATTTCAATGGAGATTCTAAATATAATAAAAAAGACTTTACTAAAACGATAACTGTTTTTAAAGCTAATCCAAATCCTCAGATATTCATTGAAGATGTTAATTATGGTAATATCTTTGTTATCAATGCTGTTTTGACTGGTGTTAATAATACTCCTTTGACTGGTAATGTTGTTATTAATATTGCTGGTAAAAATTACACTGTTAATGTTGTTAATGGTATTGGGACTTTAACAGGAGATAAATTAGCTGCAGGTTCTTATGAATTCACTGCTAGCTGGGTTGGAAATGATAACTATAATTCAGCTAATTGTTCAGGTCGTTTTTTTGTTAATAAAGTAGATTCTTCTATTTCTGTTGATGTTGATGATATTATTGTTGGGGAAGATGCTGTTGTAAATGTAATTTTGCCTACTAATGCTACTGGTTATGTAATTATCACAGTAAATAATGAAAATTACACTGTAGCTATTGTAGATGGAAAAGCCGTTAAAAAAATATCAGGACTTGGAGTAGGTAATTATAATGTAACTGTTAAATATGGTGGAGATAACAATTATAATGGAGTAACTAATATTGTTGGATTTAAAGTATCTAAAATTAACCCTGAAATGAATGTTTCTATTGAAAATATAGTATTTGGTCAGGAATTATCTATTGTAATTAATGTGCCTTCTGATGCTACTGGTAGTGTAGTTGTTACTGTTGATGGTAAAAAATATACTTTGAAAATTGTTAATGGTAAAGCTACTAAGTCTATTCATGGTTTAACTGCTGGTTCACATAGTATTGTTGCTAGATATGCTGGTGATTCTAAATATGATTCTACTGATGTTAATAAGACTGTAAATGTAGCTAAAGCAGATGCTATTCTCGAGGTGTCTATTGGTGATGTTGGTTGTGATGAGGTATTTGTTATTGAATCTAATTTAACTGGGGTTAATGACACTAAATTAAATGGTGATGTTATTATAAATGTTAATGGTAAAAATTATACTGTTAAAGTTACAGGGGGTAGAGGTACTTTTGTTGCTGATAAATTAGCTGCAGGGTCTTATGATTTCACTGCTAGTTGGGCAGGAGATGGTAATTATAATGCTGCAAATTATTCAGGTAGTTTTAAAGTTAATAAATTGAATTCAATTATTAATATTGTAGTTGGAGATATTAAAGTTGGTGAGGAACTAATTGTAACTGTTAATGTGCCTTCTGATGCTACTGGTAGTGTAGTTGTTACTGTTGATGGTAAAGAATATATCTTGAATATTAAAGAAGGAAAAGCTACTCAAAATATTTCTGGTCTTAAAGCAAATAATTATCTTATAATTGCTAAATATGAGGGGAATAATAAGTATAATAGTGTTCAAAACACAACTAATATTTCTGTATCAAAAATAACTGATTATGACATGGATATTAATGTTCCTAAAGAGATTAAATCTGGTGAAAATGTAACTATTAGTATTAGTGTTCCTAAAGATGCAACAGGAAAAGTAAATGTGGAAATAGATAGTATTAATTATACAGCAACTATAAAAAACGGAGTTGCTAGTGTTATTATCATGTCTCTGTCTGTAGGAACTCATAATTTCACTGTAACTTATATTGGGGATGATAAATACGATAGAATTGCTAAAACAGGAACTGTAAATGTGAGTAACAATAATAATGTTAATTTAAATGTTTCTGATATTATCATGTTTTATCATGATGGTACTAAATTAAAGGCTGTTTTAACTGATTATAAAGGAAATCCAGTAGCTAATGCTACTATTTACTTTGTAATTAATGGAGTAACATACACTAGAAGCACTGATAAAAATGGTACTGCTTATATGGCTTTAAATTTAAAATCAGGAACATATGATGCTTCTATTTTATTTAATGGCACTGATAAATATAATAAAGTAGCTAAAAACATTACTGTAACTATTAAATCAACTATTGAATCAGCAGATATTATTAAAATGTATCAGAATGGAACTCAATTCTTTGCTAAATTCTTCGATAAAAATGGAAACTTATTGGCTAACACTAATGTTACATTTAACATAAATGGTGTATTCTATACACATACTACTGATGAAAATGGTACTGCTAAATTAGCAATTAATTTAAGACCTGGAAAATACATTTTAACTGCAATTAACCCAGTTAATGGTGAAGAACAAGGTTTCAATATTACTGTGAAAAGTTTAATTGAAGCTGGTGATTTGACTAAGTATTTCCAGAATGCTTCTAAATTTGAAGCAACCATTTACAACAAAGATGGAAGCCTTGCAGTTAACAAAGAAGTTACATTCAACATCAACGGTGTATTCTACAAACGTACAACCAATGATAAGGGAGTGGTAAGCTTAAATATTAACCTAAGACCTGGAACATACACTATTACCACCATGTATGATGGATTGGAGATGGGTAATAAAGTTAATGTTTTACCAACTCTTGAAACCAAAGATCTTTCCATGAAGTTCCAAGACGGCAGTAAATTCACTGCAAAAACAGTTGATGGTCAAGGTAAACCTTTACCTAATCAAAATGTAACATTCAACGTAAATGGAGTATTTTATAATAGAGTATCTGATGCAAATGGTATTGCAAGTTTAAATATTAATTTAATTGCAGGAAAATATGTTATTACTTCAATCTGGAATGACTTCCAAGTTGGAAACACTATAAAAATTTCTTAAATATAGGGATTTAATATAATCCCTATCTTTTTTTTAAAAAACTAAATCATATTTATTTTCATGTGCTCTTATTAAACATTTATAAATATTTAATTACTATGTTGTATCATGGTACATTATATTGAGCATTCATTGTTAAAACCTAAATCTATTGAAGCTAGATTATATCAACAGGTTCTCGCTGCTGATGTTTTAAAAAAAGGAAATACTATGGTTGTAGCTCCTACAGCGTTAGGAAAAACTATTGTAGCTACCTTAGTTGCATCAGATAGGTTGGAAAAAGTTAAAAATTCTAAAATATTGATAGTAGCTCCAAGTAAACCTTTAGCCATACAACATGAATCTACTTTTAAAGAATTTTTAACAGTTCCATGCTCTTCAATTACTGGTGCTGTTAAAGTTGATGAAAGAGTTAAACGATGGGAAGAGTCTCAAATAATATGTGCAACTCCACAAACTATTGAATCTGATTTATTAAAAGGAAGATATTCTTTAAAAGATGTATCTTTGCTTGTTTTTGATGAATGCCATCATGGTGTGGGATCTTATTCTTATGTATATTTAGCTTCAAGATATGTTAAAGAATCCAAATTTAATTTGATTTTAGGGTTAACTGCATCTCCAGGTTCAGATAAAGAAAAAATAAAAGAAGTTTGTGAAAATTTATATATTCAAAATATTGTTGTTAAAACAGAAGATGATCCTGATGTAAGACCTTATTTTAATCCTGTTGCAATTGACTGGGTTAGAGTTAAGATGAGTAGTGAATTAGAAAAAATTAAGGCTCATGTTGATAAAGCTCTTAAAATTCGTCTTAAAGGTCTTAAAAATATGGGAGTTATTAGAACAGTTTCTGTTAATAAAGCTGATATTCTACGAGCAAGAGGTAGAGTTCAAAGTACAATTGCAAGAACTGTAAATCCTAAAAAAGAATGTTTTCAGGCTATTTCTATTTTAAGTGCTGTTATTAATATACAACATTCTCAAGAACTTATTGAAACACAGGGTGTTGTCACATTTAATAAATATGTTTCTCGTTTACGTAAAAAGAAAACAAAAGCTGCAAGATCTTTAATTCAGGATTCCAATTTTGGTAAAGCAATTTATCTTGCTAGGGAAGCTGAAAAACATGGATTGGAACATCCTAAGCTTAAAAAAGTAACTGATATTATTAAAAAGGAATTGGGTCAAAATGGTCAAACTAAATTGCAATCTGATAGATATGTTAATGATAGTGACCAAAAATCTTCAAAAATAATTGTATTTACTCAGTATAGAGATTCACTTGAAATGATTCACCAAAAACTTGAAAAAGAAGGAATCAAATCTGCTAAATTCTTTGGTCAGGCTTCAAGAGATGGTGAAAAGGGATTAACTCAAAAAGAACAAAAAGAAATTATAAAAGCATTTAAAATAGGGGAATATGATGTATTATTGTCAACAAGTGTAGCTGAGGAAGGTATTGATATTCCTGCAGTTGATTTAGTTATTCTTTATGAACCTGTTCCATCAGAAGTTAGAATGATTCAAAGAAGAGGGAGAACAGGTCGTAAAAGGTCTGGACGTGTAAAGGTTCTCATTGCTAATGGAACCAGGGATGAAGGATATTATTGGGCTTCTATTAATAAAGAACGTAGAATGAAACATCAATTAATAGATCCTAAAGTATTGGAAGAATTAAATGCTTCAGCTATTGAAAGAATGGAAAATGAAAAAAGAGTGAAAGTTTTAGATCCTGTTCCTAAAAAGGAAGATTTTTCAGTAGTTTATGCTGATACTCGTGAAGGAAATTCAAAAGTTATACGACATTTGTCTGAGATGGAAATAGATGTTAAAGTTCAAACAATGGCTGTTGGAGATTATCAGGTAAGTGATGAAGTAGTCATTGAACGTAAAACTGCAAAAGATTTTGTTGGGTCTATTGTTGATAAAAGATTGTTTAAACAAGCTAGATTGTTAATGGAAGAGTTTAAACGTCCATTAATTATTCTGGAAGGTGATGATTTATATAATGGGATGATTAATCCAAATGCAATTAGAGGTTCAATAGCTTCAATCGCCTTGGATTTTGGAATTAGCATAATTCCAACAAGGAATGCTCAAGATACTGCAGCAATGATTAAAAGAATAGCTATTCGTGAACAAAATGGTGAAAAAGTACCTATTCAAATAAGAACTGATAAAAAACCGGTTAATTTGTGGGAGCAACAATTGTTTATAATTGAATCTCTTCCAAATATAGGTCCAGTTAATGCTAAAAACTTATTGGAACATTTTGGAACAGTAGCTAATATTATAAATGCTTCTGAAGATGAACTTCAAGAAGTTGAAGGTATTGGTAAGAAAACAGCTAAAAATATTCGTAAAGTAGTTGACTCCAAGTATTTATATTTTCAAAATGAAATTAAGGAAAAAAAATTATTATGATTTATTAAAGAAATTGAAGAGTTTTATTCTTCAATTCCTAATTCTTTATGTTTTGGAGTATACCATTTTTCAGCTACAAATGTAGGTAAAATAGCACTTAATACAAGTATTCCAGTTATTACACTGTATTCTGTTTGATTAATTATTCCATTATTTAATCCAAATACTGCAGCTACAAGTCCAAATGTTAATCCAGTACTCATCATCATTGTAACATAGGTATGGTTTTGTTTTAAGAATTTTTTACTTGGATAATAAACCCCAATGTATTTACTTATTTGACGTAGGGTAAATAATGTTAAAAAGATTCCAAAACAGCTGTAAATTAAAGGTAGTGAGACTTTCATTCCTCCGATTATGAAAAATATTGGAGTTATGATAGCAAAAGCAACAGTTTTGAATCTAGATTTAACTTCTCCTCTTGATGTGTTTTTAAAGTGATTAGATAAAATCACACCTAATATAAATGCAGGTAGAATAGCTTGCCCTCCTCCAAGACTTCCAAAGAATATAAATGCTAAAAGCAAGACAAAAATGTATTTTATTTCTAATTCACTCATTTTATTTCTAAACATTGAATTTTCAAAGAATAAGTCTGATTTATAATAAGCTATTACAATGATTATTATTGATATTACATAAAATAACACAGTATAAATGTCAAATTTAGTAAATAATACACTTAAAGCTATTGCAGTACATATGTCAGTTATGAATGTTGCAACCATTATTAATTTTCCGATTTTGTATCTAAATAATCCTCTTTGGGTTAAAACTGAATATACTACGGCTATACTTGTTTCAGATAGTGCTGTGCTTGTTAATAATGATGGATTTAAGTCCCAACCTATGATGTAGTATGTAGCTAAAAATACTATTGTAAATGGGATTAAAAATGATAAAAATCCTATTGTAAAGCTTTGTTTAAAATTATCTTTCATTAAGTTAACATCAATTTCTACACCTGCTAGAAATGTCAGTAGTATTCCTCCAAAACTAGCTATGTATATCATCCAAGATTCGCTGTGAAAAAATCCTAGATTTCCTATTATTACTCCTATGGTAATTTCCACTACAGTTACACTAATCCCTGTTTTAATTGAAATTACACTAGCTAGAAGTATGATTATGCATAAAATTAATGGAAATACATCAGCCATTAAATTGTCCTCCTAATTTTTTTATTATCATAGGAGTTATCAGCAAATGTAGTTGCGGTTTGAAAATAAGTTTTTTTTCAGGTGAACCCCATCACCAAGTTATTATTTTAAATATTTTATTATTTATATTTTTCTACATGATTTATAAAACTGAGTATAATTCTCCATTAGGTAAATTAACACTAGCTAGTAAGGATGATAAATTAATTGGTTTATGGATTAATGGTCAAAAACACTTTTTTGGAAATTTTAATGAGGAAACTATTGAAAATGATGATTTGGAAATTTTTGAAAAAACTAAAAGATGGTTAGATAGCTATTTTGATGGAAATAATCCATCATTATCTAGATTAGATTTATATTTTCATGGATCTGACTTTAGGTTGAAAGTTTGGGATTTGCTTAAAGAAATTCCTTATGGTGAAGTGGTTACCTATGGGGATATTGCAAAAAAGATAAGTTCAAACATGTCTTCTCAGGCTGTTGGTGGTGCTGTTGGCCATAATCCTATTTCTATTATTGTTCCTTGTCATAGGGTTGTTGGTTTTAATGGTAAATTAACTGGATATGCTGGTAGTTTGGAGAATAAGGTTAAGTTATTAAAATTGGAAGGTGTAAAAATAAAGGATTTAAAAGTTATTTTTTAAATAATCATAACTTTTTTTAACCCAATCCTTTTCATTCACTTCTATGATGTAGATGCCATCATAATTTTTATCTTCAAAAGTAGAGACTATACGTTTTAAGTCAATAGACCCATCACCTAATGCATAGTGTGAGTCATCATCACCATTATTATCATGGATATGTATGTGTTTAATTGAATCAAAGTACATGTCCTCAGGTCCATATCCCGCATGATTCCCATGACCAATGTCTAAAGTCATACTCATATTTAAATCAGTAAGCAATTCATTTAATTCATAAGGGTTTGTGTACATGTATCCTTCAAATGTAGGCATATTTTCAATAGCTGCAGTTACACCTAAATCTTTTCCATATTCTCCTATTTCCTTAATGGATTGTTTATTTAGTTCATAAATTTTATCTTCAAAATCTCTTCCTAAAAATGGGATTGATCCGGGATGAACAACAACAAGTTCTGCTCCAATTTCATTTGCAAAATCAATAGATTTCTTAATTTCAAAAACTGATGCTTGTCTAATACTTTCAGTTAATGAAGCTATATTTAGGTTAATAATTGGGGAGTGAATTGTATATTTTAAATTATAACTTTCAAAAATATCTGTATCTGGATTATGATTTGGGTATTGGTGGAGTATTTCTGCATAATCAAGACCTAATTTTTCAAAATATTCTAAATTTGTTTGTATATCATCTTTAAATCCAGATAATGTTGATGCACCTATTTTCATTTTATTTCACCTTTATTTTTTAACAGCAGTTATATCAAATCCCATTTCAATAGCATCTAATAGGATATCAGATAGTTCAATACCTCTTTTTATTTTAATTTCTCCTTTTCTACTTGTTGTTGCTGTAAGCAGATATTCTCCTCCAACAAATATATCAAAGTTCTGTGTTCCATTTAATTTTCCTAAATCTAAAATCAACTGTTTTTTAGTGTGAATAATATCTACTTCAAATTTTTCCCCTTTTGATGAATGAGCTGGTGTATTTTCAAATGTTTCAACACCTAAACTGATTCCAATGTCTTTTTCGATTTCAGCTATTCTCTTACCATTTTTACCAATGATTTTTGGAATGTATTTTTCATTTATGTAAATATTTGCTCTTTGAGGAGAAATTATTTCAACACCTATTTTTGATTTTGGAATTAATTTTTTGATTTTTTTAAGTATATGTTGTTCAGCTAATCTGTCTACTGCTGATTTTGTATTTGCTAAATCATCTGAAGAATTATTTATTAAATCCAAGTCCATTACAATAGTCTGCTCACCATAAGTGTATATTTCATTTTTAAGTTCACCAGTTTCAAAATCACGAATTTCAATAACTGGTCTAGCTAAATCAGCTTCTTTCATTCCTGATGGAACTTTGACAGTCATTCTTGTTTCGTAAACTTCTTTGATTTCTCCATCTTCAATGTAAATACTTGTGTCAACTACAGAAGTTATTACTCCAAGTTCTACTCTTGAAGATATTCTTTGTATTGCATCAATTGGTCTTGTTGCATGAACTACACCAATCATTCCAACACCAGCCATTCTCATGTCTGCAAAAATGTTAAAATCGCTGTTTTTTCTAAGTTCATCATAAATAGTATAATCTGGTCTAACAAGTAATAAAACATCTGCAGTATTTTCCATACTTCCTTCTAATGGAGCATATTGTGTGATTTTGGAAGGTAATTGTAAATCTCTTGGAGATTCCATGGTTTTTACAATTTTATTTAAATCTTCAGAATAATATTTAGCTAATGCTTGAACAAATGTACTTTTACCTGCTCCTGGAGAACCTGAGATAAGTATTCCTTCAGCACTTCTACTTATTCTTTCCATTAGTTTTTCAGAAAGATTATACTCATCTAAACTAACATTGGCTACAGGTCTAACTGCAGTTATCTCAAAAGCTTCTGAAAATGGAGGTTGTGCAATGGAAATCCTATATTCTCTAGACTGAATAACTGTGGATCCAAGTTTATTAGATTCTAAATAGCTTTTAGGGTCACGTCTAGTTTTTTCTAAGATTTCATTATATATGTTTGAGATATCTGAGTAAGTATAAGGTTCATCTCCAATTTTTACAAATTCAACATGTCCTGGTTTTCCTTTTTTAGCCATTGGAACAACATTTTCTTTTAAATGAA
This sequence comes from uncultured Methanobrevibacter sp., assembly GCF_934746965.1. Classification (NCBI taxonomy): domain Archaea; kingdom Methanobacteriati; phylum Methanobacteriota; class Methanobacteria; order Methanobacteriales; family Methanobacteriaceae; genus Methanobrevibacter; species uncultured Methanobrevibacter sp. The sequence continues at coordinate 59,052 of NZ_CAKVFS010000001.1, forward strand.
TGGACATGGTGTTGTCATCAAATAAATATTCAATAGACAATTTTTCGTGTTGATATTCCTGTTTAAAATAATAAACAGATATTCCTTGTGCTTTAGCAGTCTCTGCTTGAACTTTATCATTTGTAACTAATGTTCCAAATTCACTTCTAGCTAAGTCTCTAATTAAGCTATCAATTTCTCCACTTTTAGCATATTTTATATCATAGTTAGTTGGACGTCTTCCTTTAAAGGTTATAGCTAATTCATCATTATCTTGAGCTTCCTGCAATCTTTGAAGTTCCTTTAAACCTTTTATTCCTTCATTTCTATTAGCATTTGCTTGGTGTTCAAGTTCACAAACAACTGCTTCAGGAACAATAATTTCAGGATAATCTAAATTTTCTTTAGCTATTATTCTACTTATAGCACCTTCTATTATTGCACTTGTGTCTGGTATTATTGTTTTCATTTTAATACACGTCATCTGGATTGAAAACTCTTTCTAAAATTGTTTCAAGATCTTCCTCATTAAAGTTTTCAATGTTTGGTTTATTTGTGGTTTTTAATTTCCTATAAAAGCATGAAAAATAGCCTTCATGACACGCTGCCCCATTTTGTTTAACTTTTAAAACAATTGCGTCCATATCACAATCAACAAGTATTTCTTTAACTTCTTGTATATGTCCGGAACTTTCACCTTTTAACCATTGTTGGTTACGTGAAGTACTCCAATAATGAGCTTTTCCACTTTCAATTGTCTTTTGTAAAGCTTCTTTATTCATATTAGCTACCATTAATATTTGCCCAGTTTTCCAATCTTGAGCAATGGCAGTAATTACTTTTTGACCATTTATATCATGCCTAAAATTAATTTCCATTGTTTATACACCTTTAATATACTCAACTACATTGTTAAGGTCTACTAACTCCTGGTTTCCACTTTCCATATTTTTAATGGTAATCTGATTGTTTTCTAAATCTTTAGCTCCAATAATTGCTACCTGTTTTACTTTGATTTTATTTGCATGGTTCATTATTTTTTTGAATTTTTTACCATTTAAATCAACATCACAGGCTATTCCATTTGATCTTAATGTTTGAGTTATTTCATATGCTTTTTGTCTTACATCATCAGAAATTGGGGCTATATAAATATCTATTGGACATTTAAGTTCTTCAGGAGTAGTTAATTCTTCAATTGCATTCATTAATCTATCGAAACCTAATGCGAAGCCTGTTGAAACTACTTCTTCACCACCAAAGATTTTAATTAAACTGTATGTTCCTCCACCACAAACTTGTTTTTGAGCTCCGAGAGATGGAATATAAACCTCAAATACGATTCCAGTATAATAGTCAAGTCCTCTAGCAACACCTAAGTTTAAAGTATAATTTTCCATTTTAAAACTAGCTAATGTGTCAACTAATTCTTCTAATTCATTTAAAGCATCATGTGCTTCTGAATAAGGAGCAACTAATTCTTCAATATCTTTAATAATGGATTTATCTCCAACTAAATCAATTAATTTAAATAAAACATTGTTTAATTCTTCATTATTGATTATAGGGTTTTCACCAGTTAATGATTCTTTTAAAAGATCTTTATCTCCTTTATCAATAACCACCATAATTTCTCTTTGAGTTGAAGTATCTATGTTAAAATGTTTAAATAATCCACGAATGATTCCTAAATGATTTATATTAACATCAGCTCCATGAATTCCAAGTTTTTCTATGGATTCTGCACACATTGTGATTACTTCAGCTTCTCCTTGAGGTGATTTAGCTCCAATTAATTCACAACCAAATTGCCAAAATTGTCTAAATCTTCCTTTTTGAGGTCTTTCATATCTAAAACAACTTCCATAATAATAGAGTTTGATAGGTTTTGATGCAGTTTTTTGAAGCTCATTTAAGTATAATCTAGCTACTGGGGCTGTAATTTCTGGTCTTAATGTTAATTCTCTGTCGGATTTATCTTTAAAATTGTATAATTGATCTACAATTTCTTCTCCAGATTTTGTTGTAAATAATTTTAATTCTTCAAATAAAGGGGTTTGAATTTCTTGGTATGCATAATTTTCAAATACTTCCCTTAATATGTTTTCTGCTTTTTTTCTTTGTCTCATTTCATCAAAAAGAAAATCTCTAGTTCCTCTAGGTCTTGTAAACTCCATTGTGGTCCTCCATTAATTTAATAATAATTTCATAATATTATAAATTTTATTATTTGATATATTTATAAGTGTTTGAATGTATTATTTATTTTTTTTAAATAGCATTACAATTAATTTTTAGGTTTAAAATAAGTAAATTAGGAGTTTAAGTAAGATTTTTCACTTCTTTAACTCCTTTGTAAATATAGATTATCAATAAAACAGCTGACAGTAATGAAATAATTAATGTTGGAATAATCCATGGGAATTCTAATAATAGTACATCTATATTACTAGATTCTAAAATAGTTACCACTAAATTATTTAAGAAATGAACACTTATTGGAATTAGAATATTGTCTGTTTTCAAATATAAAATACACATACAAATTCCGAATAAAAATGCACTTATCATTCCTCCAAATTCATGACCCATTCCAAATAAAAAAGATGAAATTAAAATAGCTGGAATAACTCCAATTCTTACTTTTAGTCTGTTAAGTAAAACTCCTCTGAATACTAATTCTTCTACAAGAGGTGCAAGAATAATAGTTCCAATAGCATCAAGAATAAATGCAATTGGAGTAAGTGGTTCGTAAACCCAATCAAATCCAGTTTCCCAACTTGGGTCTAAAAATCCAAGTACAATATCAAAACCTGATAGTAATGCTAAAAAAATCATTGCAAAAAATAGATTTATTAAAAATACATATATGATTTCTTTTTTATTATTTTTTTCAAAAACATTATTAATATTACTTTTTAAGCCATTCGTGTTTTTTAAAGCATAAATAAAAAATATTAATATTAATAATGTTAGTACATCAAACCATAATTCATCAGATTCATAAATAGCTGGAAATATTGCACTTAGAATAGTTATAAGTATTACTGCAACTATACAACCAATTATTAATTCTCTAAGTTTTATAGTTTTTAATCTTTCATTAAAATTGTTGATATTAAAATCCATAATTCAATATATGTAAAAAGAAATATTTATATAATTAAATAAATATGTCTAGTATATGATTAATGGAAGTACAAATGTTGTAGGTTTAATAGGTCATCCTGTAGAACACAGCTTTTCTCCATCTATGCACAATGCTGCTTTTAAAAAATTAGGCTTGGATTATGCTTATGTTCCTTTTAATGTTTTTCCAGACAATTTAAAATCAGCTATTTTAGGGGCAAAAGCTCTTAATATTGTTGGATTTAATGTAACTATTCCTCATAAAATCAATGTTATGAAATATTTGGATAAATTGGATCCAATAGCTAAATTAATTGGTGCAGTTAACACTATTGATTTTAAAGAAATGAAAGGATATAATACTGATGGGATAGGTTGTATTAAAGCTATTGAAGAAGTAACTTCAATTAAAGACAAAAATGTTGTTGTAGCAGGAGCAGGAGGAGCTTCAAGAGCTATTTCATTTTATTTAGCTAAAGAAAATCCTCAATCTATAAATATTCTAAATAGGAATGTTAAAAAAGCAGAATTATTAGTTAGAGATGTTAAAAGTTCTAAACTGACTGATAATATTAATTTTGATTCAATTGATAAAATAGCTAGTTATGTAAATGATGCAGATATTTTGATTGACACAACTCCTGTAGGAATGAGTCCACATATAAATGATGAATCTATTGTCAAGTCAGAGGATATGCATTCTGATTTAGTAGTTAATGACATTGTCTATAATCCTAATGAAACGGTACTTCTTAATGAAGCTATTAAAGCAGGAGCAACTCCAGTTTATGGAATTAAAATGTTGTTATATCAAGGTGCAGAAAGTTTTGAAATTTGGACTGGAAAAGAAGCTCCTGTTGATGTGATGGAAAAAACACTTAGAAAAACACTTAATTTATGAGTAGATAAAATGGATTCTATATTTAATTTTGCTATTGAAAGAGATGAAGATGAATTTACATCATCTAAAAAAGATGTATTGAAGTTTTTGAAAATAATTGGTGTAGATACACGTTTTATTAGTTATACTAAAGATAAAATTTATATTAATAATTTAAGATTTTCTAAATTCTCTAGAAAAAGACAATCTACATTTAATAAGGAATATCCGGATATTAAAGTTGTTAGAAATTCATTATTTCAAAAAATCTGCTCTAAATCTTCTAAAGTTTTGGCTGATGAAATAAAACCTAATAGTGCTATTTTAATTCCTGAAAATAATGAGTTAATAGAAATTATTTTAGAGCCTTATACTCGTAAGTATGGTGTAAAATTAGTTCATAGTGGAAATTCTGATGTAATTGTTAATCCGATTATTTTAGATGATAAAGTAAATAATATATTTTCAGATATTTTTAAAGGAACAGGTTTAACTTTCAATGAAAAGCCTAATGAGATATATCCTTTAATTAATGTTCCTTTGAATTGGATTAATTCATTTTTAGAAATGGATGGTAAAAAAAAGATGGAAACTGAGGATTATGATGAATTATCTACTTCTTTTATGGAATTTTTAGAAGATGTATCTCCTCAATATCGTGAAAATGTTTTAAAAGCTTATAATTATATTGAAAAAGAATTAGAAGTTAAATAAAGAAACTTGTTTATCAGTTTTCTTTTTAGTTTTAACTTCTTTTTTAGGTTTTTCTTCTGGTGTTTTTTTAGTTTTAACTTCTTTTTTAGGTTTTTCTTCTGGTGTTTTTTTAGTTTTAACTTCTTTTTTAGGTTTTTCTTCTTCTTTTGTTTCTTTAGATTTTTGATTTGGAATTGCTGCCATTAATCCGTTTTGAATTTCCTTAGCGCGAGCATCTCTTATTTCAACTCTTTTTTGAGCTTTCTGTTTTTCCATTTTTTCAATAACTTTTTTAGGTATTTTTCTTGATCTAAAACGTTTGATTTCATCGTCTTCAAAGCCTAAAAAGTCGGATATTTCCCATGCAAGTTCATTATTTTCAAACATGATTTCAAGATATGGAAACATTGAAATAGCTACACTATGGGATATATGCATTTTTTGAGACATTTTTTCAGCTATTTTATCTCTAAGGTTTCTTTTTCCTCTGTTACGTCCCATTAATGTAAATGTAGTAGGGGAAGTGATTCTTGTAAACTTTTTATAAGTTTCATCTTTTGCATCACTAACTCCAACTCCCATGAAATCTGTTGCATATTTCCAATATCCGTAGTATCTGCTGCTTCTAGCTCTTCCAAAGTATAAGTCTGCTTTAGCAATATTCTCGTATGCTTTTTTAATTTCTTTTTTCTTTGTGTATTCTCTAGGGATATTTTCAGCAATATATTCCATTACAAGTGTTGGGTCTTCTTCAACCATTAATGCTTTTTTTACATGGTTGGGATTTTTACTTTTTAAAACAGCTGTAACTCCGTTGATTATTGTTGATCTGTCATCTTTTGTAGTTATATTTTCAACATCTTTTAATTCGAGAACCTCATTTTCATCAGCTAATGCTTGGAAAGTGTTTATTGCTGAACGCATATCTCCATTGGATTTTTTAGCTAGTTCTTTAAGTGCAGCGGGATTTGCTTTAACTCCTTCGTTAGCAGCAATCTGTTTAAGTAATTTGTTTATACTTGGGCTTCTAACTTTATTCATTTTTAAAACATCACATTTTGTTTTAAATGATGTAATACGTTTTGAATAAAAGTCATTAGCTATTAATATCATTGGATGTTTTGCTTTTTTGATGATATCTCCAATAGCTCTTACTCCTCCACGATCATTGGTTCCATGAATTCCATCTACTTCATCAAGGATAAGTAACTTATATTCATCTCCAAATAATGATCTGCTAGATGATGATTCTCCAATTGTACGTTTAATAATGTCTTGTGAACGTTTATCACTTGCATTTAGCTCTACATATTCAGAAAATTCTCTAGCTATTGCCTGTGCAAGGGTTGTTTTTCCAATTCCTGGAGGTCCTACTAAAAGCAATGGTTTTTGAGGATTACCTGCCTTCCAGTTTTCAACCCATTTTTGGATTAATGCTTTTTCTTTATTATTACCAACCACTTCATCTAATGTTTTTGGTCGGTATTTGTCTGTCCATAACATTGCTATACCTTATAAGAATTGAGTTAAAAGAGCTTCTAGTTGGATTCTTGGATTTGCTCCTTCCCGTATTCTAAAATCACAATCTGCTATTGCTTCAATTAAATCAATGTAGATGTCAGCTTCCATTTTACCTTCAAATACTCTTTTGGAAACATCTTGGTAGATTTGACTAACCATGTCTTCACCACTAGTTCCTTGTAAAACCATGGTTTCTCTTAGAAGGTTACGTGCACCCATGAAATCTCCAGACAATGCTTGGGTTATGAGGTTGTGGACGTCTTGAGGTTTTGCTTTTGAAACAACTTCATAAACAGAATCTTCATCTACATGTTCTCCTTCAGAAGCAGCTGCTTGAAGTACATTAACTGCTTTACGCATATCTCCTTCTGCAAAGTATTTAATAGCTTCAATTCCTTCATCAGTATAGTCAAATCCTTCAGATGTACAGATATATTTTAGTCTTTCTGATATTTCTTCACCTTTGATTGGTCCAAATCTGAATATTGCACATCTTGATTGGATAGGGTCAATAATTTTAGATGAATAATTACAAGATAAAATAAATGATGCAGTTTTAGTATACATTTCCATTTCACGACGAAGAGCATGTTGAGCATCTTTAGTCATGTTATCTACTTCATCTAAGAATATTATTCTAAATGGAGCACCAACAGGTTTTAATCTGCAGAAATTTTTAATATCATTTCTTACAGTATCAATTCCTCTTGCATCTGATGCATTTAATTCTAAAAAGTTTTGCCTCCAATATTCTCCAAGAATAGATTTTACAAGAGCTATAGCAGTAGTTGTTTTTCCAACACCTGCGGGTCCAGTAAACATTAAATTAGGCATGCTTTCTTCGCCTACATATTTTTTAAGTCTGTTTACAATTTGTTTTTGCCCTATGATATCATCTAAATTTTGTGGTCTATATTTTTCTACCCAAGGTCCGCTCATTAAATCACCGTAATTAATCTGATAAAACTTATGTATTTTTTATTAAATTAAGATTTTGGTACTGTCTAATTTAATACTTATAAAGTTTATATATGTAAAATATAGTAGGGTAATATAGATGTAAATGAGGTTATAATTCTATTTAGACGGTTAATTATTAGTTTAACTGTGTTTTTTAAAGAATAAATTTTTTATTGTAACTGAAAAGAATAGGTTAATAAAGTATAATTATCTAAACTATATTAAAAAATATGAGGTATATTAATGAAAGGTACATGGAAACTTAAATTAAGAATGGTACTTACAATGATTATATTGTTTACTATTGTTTATTTCCTTGTCTTATTAGCTAGTAGCTATTTAGGAATTGGCGGACCATCATTTTACTTAATTTTAAGTATTGGTATTGTGGCTGCACAATATTGGTTTGGTCCAAGTTTAGTTAAACATTCTATGAAAGTAAGACCATTATCTGAAAGTGAAGCACCTAATATTCATCAAATGGTTGAAGAACTTGCACGTGAAGCAGGTGTTCCTAAACCTGAAGTTGGACTTTCTGAAATAAATATTCCAAATGCATTTGCATATGGTAGATCTCAAAGAAGTGGACATATAGCTATTACTCGTCCAATTTTAGGATTACTTGATAGAGATGAATTAAGAGCAGTTTTAGGTCATGAAATGGGTCATATTAAACATAATGATATGATTGTCACAGCTATTGTAAGTTTAGTTCCAATGATATGTTATTATATTGCATTGTCTTTTATGTTTTCACGTAATGATGAAAATAATGCGGGAATTATTATTGGAATAATAGGTTATGTATTCTATCTTCTAGGACAATTACTTGTATTATTTATATCAAGAACAAGAGAATATTATGCAGATGAAGCTAGTGTTGAATATGGAAATCGTCCAGCAGCTTTAGTTTCAGCTCTTTATAAATTATCTTATGGAGCTGCTAGATGTGATAAAGAAACTATTGATGATGTAAACACTGTACGTGCATTTTTTGTAAATGATGTAAATAATGCTAATAGGGATTTAACTGACTTTAGACAAGTAGATTTTGATGGTGATGGATCTATTTCTGATGAAGAATTAAAAAGGCTTAGCCAATCAAATATTAATGTATCTAAATCAAACAAACTTATGGAAATATTCTCAACACATCCAGATACATTAAAAAGAGTAAAAAAACTTTCAGAATTGGAAAATTAGGTGATTAATTTGAAAATGATTTTAGATGAACGTGGTAAAAAGTATCTTCTTAAAAAAGACTGTGAATTTCAAAGTGACTTAGGTATTGTTACTAAAGAACAAATTGCTAATTGTAAAGTAGGTGATGAACTTAAAAGTCACTTGGACCATTCATTTAAAATCGTTAAACCTACTGTTAATGATTTTATAGATTTGATGGACAGGCGTTGTTCAATATTAGTTAAAAAAGATATTGGTACTGTATTGGCATATACTGGATTAGGTTCTGGAGATAGAGTTGTTGATTCTGGAACTGGTGCTGGAGCCATTGCTTTAAATTTTGGTAATGTAGTAGGTGACACAGGTAAAGTTTATACTTATGAAATAAGGGAAGATTTTGCTGAAGTTGCAAAGAAAAATATTGATACTTTTGGAATTACAAATATTGAGGTTAAAAATAAAGATATTAAAGAAGGTATTGATGAAAATGATATTGATTTAATATTTTTAGATTTACCAAAGCCTTTTGAAATCTTTGAAGATGTTTATGATTCTTTAAAAGTAGGTGGTTGGTTAGCAGTTTATGCACCATACATTGATCAAGCAGAAATAGCTTATAGAATAGCTAAAAAACTTAATTTTTTCAATGTTGAAATATTAGAAACATTTGAAAGAGGTTTGGAAGTTAGACCTCAAGGTGTTAGACCAAAAACTCGTATGGTTGGCCATACTGGCTATTTAGTTTTTGCTCGTAAATTATAAAAAAAGTTAAAGAGTTATTTAAACTCTTTAATTAATCTTTTTCTAAAACAGTAACATTGTATCCAATAGCTAAATTGTTAAATGGATCAGTAGCTGTTAAAATATATTTTCCAGGTATTAAATTAATGTTCAATGTTGCAATTCCTGATTCATTTGTTGTTCTATTGTAAAATACTCCATTTATGTTTAATGTTATATTTTTATTGGTTACAGGAATTCCTTTTTCATTTAAAAGGGTTATGTGGAATTGTGTTGCATTTCCATATGTTTTTACAATATTTTCAGCGATTAAAGTTGGTAAAACATTAACACTATAAGCAATATCTAATCCAGTTAATGGATCAATAGCTGTTAAAATATAAGTTCCTGGTCTTAAATTTATATTTAATGTTGCAATTCCATCATTATTAGTTTGTCTGGTGTAGAAAACTCCATTAATATTAAAACTAACATTTGTGTTAGCTAATGGGCTTCCATCTCCTTTTACGAATTTTCCGTAAAACTGAGTTCCATTTTTATACATTTTAACAATATTTTGAGCATTTATTGTTGAAAGTACTGTGATATTATTAGTTAAAATGCTTCCAAGAGTATAAGTTTTTATTGTATAATTTCCAGGTCTGAGATTAATAGCTATTGAAGCTATTCCATTTTCATCACTGGTTCTAGTATAATTTTTTCCGTTTATTTCAAAAATCACACTTGTATTAGCTAATGTTTTCACAACAAATTTACTGTCATTTTTATAGTATTTTACAAGATTTTCACTTGATACTTTAAGTATATTTAATGTAAATTTTTGATTCCCAATAATTGCAGTTATATTGTCCATATTTCCTGTGTTAAAAGTTAGTGTAGCTATTCCATTTTTTAAATTAACACTTTGTGTGTAATTTGAACTTTTAAAAATAACTTCTCCATTTATATTCATAGGTTTGCTGTTAGTTGTTTTTGTGATGTTGTTATAGAAATTATTTAAATTTACAGTTATAGTTCCTTTTGAGTTTTGAATTAAATTATCTGATGTAATTGTAGCTATTACCCAATTATTTACATTTATATTAGTTACATTATTTGTTCCCCACCAATTATATGAATAATCAATATTTTGCCCAATTATTGTTGAGTTTAAAATATTATTGTAGTTTAAAATAACATCTCCTTTTTCATTTTGATTTTCAATTCCATTATTGGTGAATACGCAATATTCTATAATTGCTTTTTCAAAACTTAATGTATTTTGAATATTTTCAATTCCTTTTCCGTGAACTGCATTATTGTTGATAAATCTGCAGTTTTTAACAGTTAATGATGTGTAAAAGTTATAAATAGCTCCTCCTTCCAGAGCACCGTCATTATTTTCAAATAGTGAATTAGTAATAGATGCAGGACCCCAATTTTTAATTGCTCCTCCTAATTCTCCATTTCTACCACAATTGTTTTTTTGGAATTTAGAGTTGTCTACTGTTAGAAATCCATGATGGTTGTAAATAGCTCCGCCACGTGGTGCTTGATTATTAATAAATGTGGAATCTGTAATTTTTACAGTTCCTGCTTCATTATGTAAAAATCCACCTTGTCCATTTGCAGAATTATTTTCAAATATGGAATTTTCCACATTTAAAGTTCCTAAGTTAAACACTACTCCCCCATAACTGTCTACTTTACAATTGGAGAAAGTACAGTTTTTTATATCTGTCTGTCCATTATTGTAGATTATACTTCCATAATCTGATTTTCCATTTATAAAATTTATTCCAATTAATGTTAATTTTGTATTTTTCTCAACAGTGAATACTTTATCATGATTTGCATTAATTGTTACTTGTGCATTATTTTTTGAAGATATGGTTAAATCATGGTTTATTTGGATATTATTTTCATTATAATTTCCAGATTCTATGTAAATTGTATCTCCATTTTGTGAGTTAATTACAGCTTCATTAACTGTTGTATAAGCGCTCCCATTGCCTCCAACATCAATATTACTAGCGCTGGCTGAAGTGATTGTTAGTGCAAATAGAAGAATTAGTAAAACTGATACATACTTTGTAGTTTTTATTCAATTTTTATTTCTCCTATTAAAATTTTTAAAATAATCTTTATTATTTAATAGAAATTATGGTGGTGATTGTATTTTAAACTTACCAAACACTGATTAAATTAGGTGGGAAATGTTGGTAGTATGTTTAATTTGATTTTTAAAAAATAAGTTGTGAAATAAGGGTAAATCCTTATTCCATAAAAATAGCTGGTTTGTAAGGCATTGCATTTTTAGCTTTGTTTTCAGGATCATAACTGTCATCAGTATGTACAATGACTTCATCGCCAGTTTCTTCCATAATATAATCTAATGCATCTGTAATAATTTGATTTTCATCAATTTTACCTACATATTTTGTTTTAGTCATTTCACGACCAATTTTTTTAGCTACAGCAGCTATTTCTTTTTTGTCATCGTAAATATTAGCTCCAATAGCTCTGCCCATAATTTGACCAATATCTGGTTTACCAATTTCTTCAGCTATTTCATATAAGTCCCATTTCCAATCGGAAGCAAGATAAACATGAATTTTTTCCACATCTCCTTTAACCATCTTTTTAATTTGGTTAATATCTTTAATGATATTTTGAACTAATTCTTCGGATTTTTCAATTTCTGGACTTACTAAGCTTTCATCAGCTTCAGGCCAACTAGCTTGACTTACATAACCTTCGCCACCATATTTTGCCCATAATTCTTCACAGGTATGTGGTGTAAATGGTGCAAGTAATCTGATCCATGCTTCAAGAACAGTTGAAAGCACATAGATAATAGCAGGGTCTTGTGAGTCAAGTAAATGTTTCACTCTGTATAAGTAATGGTCAACATCTTTCTTAAGTAAGAATAATGATTCTTGAAGTGCTTTTCTTGTTTGGAATCCTTCTAAAGCTTCAGTTGCTTCCTTAATATGTTGATTTAATTGGCTTAACATCCAGATATCAATTGTACGACTTAATTCAACTTTCTCAATATTGGTTAAATCTAATGGAGAGTTTTTAATTTCTTCTACTTTAGAAGCAAATTCTTTAAACCATTCAAGTCTTCTTTTAGTTCCAAGAACTTCTTTTTCTCTCCAATCAAAGTCTTGCCATGGTTCAGCTGATGCCATTAAAAAGAGTCTTACAACATCTGCACTATATTCATCAATTGCATCTTTTAAGAGAATAACATTTCCTTTTGATGAAGACATTTTGTTTCCTTCTAAAAGACCCATACCAAAGACTACAGTTCCTCTAGGCCATTTGTCTTTAGGATAAATTGCACTGTGGTGGAACATTAAAAAGCTTAAATGATTTCCAACTAAATCTTTTGCAGATAATCTCCAATCAAGAGGATACCAGTAATTAAACTCGTTTTGAATTTCACTTACAGTTTCACTATCTACTTTTACATCATCACTATCAATATCTAAAAGAACTTTATCAAAGAATGCAGTGTTTAAATCATCTGGATTCATGTTTCTTAAGTATTTAGCTATTGTATAATATGACATATAAATAGTTGAGTCTGTAAGAGGTTCAATTAGCCATTGATTGTCCCATGGAAGTCTAGTTCCAAGTCCGACATTTCTGGAACAAGCCCAGTCATCTAACCAGTCAATATAATATTCAAAATTATTTTTAACTTCTTGAGGTATGATTGTTTCACCATTAAGGACTTCATGAGTTTTTTGAGTCCATTCCTCATCAGAATATTTAAGGAACCATTGATTGTCCATTATTTTAACAACACAGTTTTCTCCACATCTACAAATAACAGGTCTTTCAGCAAAGTCATACATTGTGGTAGCCATGTTTTTAGCTATCATATCAGATTTAAACTCTTCCCTAGCTACTGATACTTTTTTACCACCATATTCTGGAATATGTTCACTAATAATACCTTTTCTGTGTTCTATTTTGTATAATTCATTAGTTGCTTCGTGGAGTTTTGGATCATTTTGGTCTTTAATACCTAATTTTTCAATTATTTCTTTGGCAGGGATTTCTCCATATCCTTTTACACTACATACATTAATAGGATTAACATCATCAATAATGTCTTCTAAATGATATTTGGATATTAATTCTTTGTTGTTTTTTAAGTCTTGAAGAGCAATGTAATCTGCTGGTGCATCTGCAGGTTCTGAAAATACTACTCCACTACCATATGAACCACTTACAAAACTAGCTGGGAATACTGGTAATTTATCTCCTGTAAATGGATTTTCAACAAATTTTCCAATTAAATCATTTGGATTTACTTCTTGAATAATATCCAAATCTTTAATTTGGTGTTTTAAGTTGTGATGAGCTTCTTTTGTAATAATCCAGTGTTCACCTTCAGCATTTACCTCAATATATTCGATGTCTGGATTTAACCATATGTTGGTAGCTCCCATAATTGTTTCAGGTCTTAAAGTAGCTGTAACAAGGAGTTTATCATCCATTTTGAATTTAAGTAAAGTTAATTCATTAACTCCTACACCTTCACCTTCGAGTAAATCATGGTCTCCGACTGGATTTTTGTCTCTTGGACAGTATTTTACTGGGTGTTCACCTTTTATAATTAATCCTTTATCTTTTAATTTTCCAATTTGCCATTCTACAAATTTTTTATAAGTTGGATCAATTGTTCTAAATTCTCTTCTCCAATCAATTGAATAACCCATATCATGCATTACTTCATGATATTCATTACTAAAGTATTTTACAATGTATTCTGGGTCTGCTAAATTAGGAAGTTCTTCTTTAGGAACTTTATGAACATTTTCATATAAATCTAATGTCCATGGGTCTTTTCTTCTAACTCTTTCAGCTATTCCAATAACTGGAGCTCCAGTTACATGCCATGCCATTGGGAATAATACATTATATCCTTCCATTCTTTTAAATCTTGCATAAACATCAGGCACTGTATATGTACGGCCATGTCCAATATGCATAGCTCCACTAGGGTAAGGAAATGCTACTGTAAGGAATAATTTTTCTTTGTCATTAGGGTCAGATTCAAAAAGTTTGTCTTCTTCCCATTTTTTCTGCCATTTTTTTTCTATATTTTCTGTCACTAAATCACCATTATACTCTTTTTAGGGCTTTCAGGAACTTTACTTTTATGCGCATTCCTTTTTACTTTATTTATAATCATATCAATGTCATTGTCTGAAATGTCTAAGTTTTCAGATATTTCTTCTTTTGAATTTTCTTTATCATTATACTGGTAAAGAATTTTATCTAAGTTTTCATAGGTCATTCCTATTTCGTCTTCATCAGTTTGATTATTCCATAAACCTGCACGTGGAGGTTTATTAATTATTTCATCAGGAACTCCAATGTATTTAGCTATTTCAAACACATCAGTTTTGTATAAATCTCCAATTGGTTCAATATCACAGGCTCCGTCTCCATGTTTTGTAAAGTATCCAATTAGTATTTCACTTTTATTACCAGTTCCACTTACAAGGTAATTTTTTGAATTTGCATAATAATAAATTATGGACATTCTAATTCTTGCTTTAAGATTTCCAATAGCTAATTGTTCATTTTCTGTTTTATATTGGGTTACAGATAAAAATTCATTTAAAATGCTGTCAATAGCAATTTCTTTATAATCAATACCTAAAATTTTAGCAATGTCTGTTCCATGGATTTTATCTTCTGTTGGTGTGGTTGTAGATGGCATTACAATTCCAAACACATTTTCTTTACCAACAGCTTCTGTAGCTAAGTATGCAGTTAATGTTGAATCGATTCCTCCACTTAATCCAACAACAAGTCCTTTTGCATTAGCTTCAGATACTTTATCTTGAATAAATTTAATTATATTTTCTTTTGTTTTTTTAGTATCTAATTTTGGAAGCTCGCTCATGCTAGTACGCTCCTTTGGTAATTTTTTAATGATAATTATTATGATTTTTTTAACTTATATATTAGATAGTAAATCTTTATATATTAAAAAATTATAAAATTACTTTTAGTTACTAAAATTAACTTTTTAATAAGGAGGTAATTTTCTTGGCATTTAAAGATTATTTTAAATTTAACAAAGATAAAACAACTTTTATATTTATTGGAGGAAAAGGAGGAGTTGGAAAAACTTCAATTTCCTCAGCAACAGCATTATGGTTGGCTGAACAAGGTAAAAAAACATTAATTGTATCAACAGATCCTGCACATTCATTATCTGATTCTTTAGAAGTGCCAATTGGCCATTATCCTAGAGAAATCAAAACAAATTTATTTGCAGTTGAAATTGATCCTGATGAAGCAATGGCTCAAAAACAAGCAGTTTTAGATGCTCAAAAAGCTAATTCTACTTCTGAAAAATTAATGGGATTAGATTTATTATCTGACCAAATGGATATGGCAGCAGATGCACCTGGTGCTGATGAAGCAGCAGCTTTTGAAGTATTTATGTCTGTCATGACTTCAAATGAATATGATGTAGTGGTATTTGATACTGCACCAACAGGACATACTTTAAGATTATTATCATTCCCAGATGTTATGGATTCATGGGTAGGTAAAATGATGATGATTAAAGCTAAATTAGGTTCTGCAGCTAATTCCTTAAAAAATCTTATTCCATTTATGGATGCTGCTGATAATCCACAAACTAGTGAGGAATTAAAAAGAACTAAAGAACAAATTGATGAAGCTAAAAAAGTTTTATCTGATCCAGACAGAACCACATTTAAAATGGTTGTAATTCCTGAAGAAATGTCTATTTATGAATCTGAAAGAGCATTAGGTGCTTTAGAACATTATGATATTACTGTAGATAGTGTAATTGTAAATCAAGTAATGCCAGATATTGCTGATTGTGATTTCTGTCATTCTAGACATAAGTTACAACAAAAACGTTTAGCTTTAATTGACCAAAAATTTTCACAACAAGTAGTAGCTCAAGTTCCTTTATTTAAAGATGAAGTTAAAGGTCAAGAAAAATTATTAAATTTAGCTAAAATATTATATGAAGATCAAGATAATGACGAAGTTGAACAAAAAGCTATTCAACTTTAAAAAAGAAAATAAAAAGTTAAAATTATTTTTTTAACTTTTTTAATTTATATTTCTGAACACACATCACCTACAAGTAAAATAATTAATAATAATACAAATATAAGATCTAAATTCACATTAGTTAAAAATTGCAATCCGCAGTATCTGCATATTATTAAAATAAATGCTATGAGTGTAAGAACATAGATTATTTTTAATATTTTGGGTTTATTTTGAACATTATTTTTTATTTCATTCCATCTTTTCATTTATATCGCCAACTATGTTTTCCATAATTTTTGAGGAACATTAAATGGAGTCCAAGATTCTTCATCAAAATATTTATATGTTTCACTTACACTTAAGTTTCTTGTATTACCTTTGCTTATATATTTTGCTTGACTACGATTTAAAGAATTATCTGGATTGATATGTACTTCTACATAATCTGTTGTACCATCTTCTTTTGGAATTAAAAATACTTTAGTGTCCTGGAAGTATCCAGGTTTACTTGCGCTAAAATGGGAGTACCAGTAATGTGTATCTTTTTCATCAACATATGTAGTTCTATACGTGTTTGCTCCTTGTTGGAATAATATTGCAAAAGTAGCTGGAAATATTATCACAGAAGCAGCTCCACCAATACTTCCTCCAATGATTTTTAGGACTATATTTCCAATAGTATAACTTAATTTAATTGTAGGTTGGATATTTTTTAGGATATTCCCAATACTGTTATCTAGATGAGCAATAATGTATTTTTCAAGATTTTTTAGTTCATCATTTAAAACTTCTTCAAATAATTTTGGAATTATGCAGATAGTACATTCACTGTTATCTGTTTTCTGTGTAACTCCTTTATATGCAAATTCATCATCAAATAAAACAGTTTTAGCTA
Source organism: uncultured Methanobrevibacter sp. (assembly GCF_934746965.1). Taxonomy (NCBI): domain Archaea; kingdom Methanobacteriati; phylum Methanobacteriota; class Methanobacteria; order Methanobacteriales; family Methanobacteriaceae; genus Methanobrevibacter; species uncultured Methanobrevibacter sp. The sequence goes on from NZ_CAKVFS010000001.1 coordinate 76,079, forward strand.
TTCCTGTTGTAGTATTTATAATAAGTGCAGATTTATCTCCATTTTCGCAGAGTATGTATAATAAATCTCCTTTATTAACAAAACTAACTTCAGATTTTAAAAGACCATTTATTATTTCATCAAAAGAACTGGTGATATTTGCATTATAAATATCTCCAACTGGACTCATTACCATTTGTTCTATTTTAGAAAGTAATAATGAATTTACAAATTTAAATTCAGCTATTTGAGTTGTGTTCTTTCCACTAACATCTAACCCCATATTTGGATTAGCAATGTGAAGATAAAGTTTATCATTATTAATTCCTCCTAGAATAACTGCAGTTTTTGTTCGTTGCCAGGAAGTATTATAATATTTGGAATATTGGTCTGCATTGATGTCACTTAGAAATGCAGTATTTAATCCAGCTAAAAACATTCCCTGTGTATGTTTTAAAGTATAGCTAGTTAAATAATCAAGTCCAAAAGCTAAATTTTCTATATCTTGTGAGGTGACTTTAGAATTAATAATAGCATATGATTGAAGTATTTCAAAGTTATTATTTGAATTATATTTTGGATGAGTTCCATAAGTTATTGTTTCTACTTTTTCAATGAGATTGTTTTTTGTTTTGAAAATAGTATTGATTTTTTCATTAGTTATGTCTCCAATGATGTTTTCTCGATTGGAGTTTAAGTTTATTGTTTTATTAGTTGATGTAAATTTTATAGGGTTTATTTTATTGTTTGTAAGTTTAACATAATTTAAATTTAAACTGTTTTCAGGATTTAAATTATTAGCTAGTGCTAAATTATATTTAATTCCATATTCATCAAAACCAGTTGTATTAAATAAAATACTTGCTCTTATCTCACCATTTTCAATATAATTGATTCTTTCAGCTATTTTACCTTCTTTATTTATAGTAACTCCAAATTGTCCAATATGTCTTTCAGCTTTGTTATAATATTTGATGTAAGTGTAATTTTCATTAGAATGGATTAAAATCCCACTGTCTTTTTGAATACGGATTGTTTTTCCTGTTTTAAGTTTATCTTTTCCAAAAGGTATAAAAATATATTTATCATTTATTAGAACACTGGTTTTATTTTCTATTACATAATTCGTAAGTGTAAATTTTTTTAATCCATTGTTAACTTCGAAAATTTGATATTTTGGTAATTTTACAATTCCTTTTTCTCCTAATTTTACACTATAATTATTTTTAGCTTCTACTTTTGGAAGTGTTACATTTACATAGTTGGGAATAGCTATTTCATAAGTAAATTCGTTATTTAATTCTTTTGATGTGTTTGTTATATTGTGGATAAGTATTTTATTTCCAATTTGCGTATTGTTGTGATATGTTGTTATTATGTATTCTCCAGGATTTAAATTAATATTTAAAGATGCAATACTGTTTAAATTAGTAATTTTATTATAAAATACTCCGTTTATATTAAATGTAATGTTTTCACCAGCACCTACTGGTTTTCCTTGGTTGTCTGTTATGAATGCTTTAAAAACACTTCCATCTTTATAGTTCATTTCTAAATCTTTACTTTCTATTGTTGATTTAACTGTAATATTATTTGAAACAAGACAGTTATTATGTATCGCAGTTATAATATAATGTCCTGGATTTAAATTAATATTTAATGATGCATAACCTGTATTGTCTGAAGTTCTTGTGTAAAATACTCCATTTATATTAAAACTTACATTTGTATATTTGGAATAACTGCCATTAGGATTATGTAAATAAACAGAATATGCTTTCTTGTTTTTGTAATATTTAACTAAATTTGAGTTTGCACTTATTGTTGGTAAAACTGTTACTTTATTGGATTTTTCTTCATTAGTTTTTGGATTGTGTGCTGTTATAATATAATGTCCTGGATTTAGATTAATATTTAATTTAGCTAGTCCATTTGAATTGGTAGTTCTTGTGTAAAATACTCCGTTTATATTAAAATTTACTTCTTGATTAACTATAGGATTCCCATGATTATCACTGAATTTTGCATAATATTGTGAACTGTTTTTGTAATATTTAGTAAGATCTCCTCCATTTATTGTAGATTTGATATTTATTTTAGATATGGAACTTGCAGAATGGTAAAAATCACATCCCTCAAATATCACATTTGCAATGTACTCTCCAGATTCTAAATTTAGAGATAATATTGCTTGACCGTTGGAATTAGTTATTCGAGTATAATTTATTCCATTAATATTTATTATTACCTTGGCATTGCTTATTGGATGGTGCATGTTATTGTTATTATCTGTTAGAGTTGCTATGAGTTTACTTCCGTCTTTATAATACATTTCAACAGGTGGTGAGCTAATTATTGTACTGGTTTTAGGTTTTGAAATGTCATTATCTGAAGATATTGCTTCTTTTGTTTGAATTTCAGAAGGTATTTCTAAGTTGTTATTTAATGTTTGAGTTTCATTTTCAGCTGTTGTGGCACAAACAGTGCCTGTTAAAAAAATAAATAGGAAAATGAAACCTATCATACTTATTTTTCTAATCATAATATCTACCAACTGTTAACTTTTTTTAAAAAAATTAACAGTTAAATTATGATTAATAGATTATAAAAGGTTTAATTTTAAAATTAAATGGTAAATGATTTTTAAAATGTATTTTAAGAGTAAATATTTCTAATATATAATCATAATGCACATATAAGTAAATTCACTATTTGCAATATCTTTTAATGTAGATTCTACAATTTTTTCATCATCATAACTTAAACGTTCACAGACAACTACTTTTCTACTTTCAGATATTCCATTATCTAATAAAAATTGCGCCATATCTTTAACTTTTTTAGAAGGTAGTGCAATTGTTGTTTTACTATTATTTATAACTTCCAATATGTCTTCAGTATTTTCTCTTCCGTGGAATGTCATAATATTTGCATTATCCCATTGTATGTGGTTACGGGCAGCAGCTAGTTGAAGAGAACTGATTCCAGGTATTACTTCAATTTTTTCTTTTGGGAAATTTTTTTCACTAGCTATTCTTAAAACAGTATTTAAAACACCTGAAAATCCAGGGTCTCCTGTAGATAATATTGATACACTATTTCCTTCAATAGCTAAATCTACTCCTTTTTTAAGTTTATCTAATAAGTCTTTCACATTAAATGCAATTTTATTGTTAATGTTGTCAAATAATTCTATTGCTCTTGTACTTCCCACAGTGTAATCACTGGATTTTACTGTGTCAATAGCTTTTTTAGTTAAATATTCACTTGATCCTGGACCTATTCCAATTATAAAAATTTTATTTTCCATATTATTCCTCTTTTAATTTTTCCATTCCATTTTTTAAGAAATTGTATATTGATTTTGCTCCTATTAGTTCATTAGGACAATCCCAGTTAGATGGGTATAATATAAAGGGTTTAGTTTGAGTTCCACCAAGCCCTCCATGACTTCCAATTAATTCTTCAAATGCACAGATATCTCCACTTTCAGGGTCATAAAAACTGTTTACAAGAATATCTGGCATATGTTTAAATGTATTGTGTCTTTTAAGGTGTCTTGCAGCATTTTCACCAAAATTAGCTAGTGGATTTTCTCCAGTTATTTCATCATTTTCTAAATAATAAATTCCATTTTCTCCAATAACCATTCCACCATTAGTTATTGATTCAACTAATATGAATCCAATTCCAGGATGTTTTACAAGTCCAGGAATTAAGTCAGGGAATAATGTTATTATTTCTTCATAGGTTAATCTATTTTGCCATTGTGTTAAATAAATTAAACCTAAATTTCCAGAACCTAAAACGATTAATTCAGAGTCAGATGCTTTTTTAGTAGTATGTTGTGATGCTTCATGCCCTTTTATGTAATCTAAGCTATCATTATATTTTTTTCTAAGATTTTGTATTTGTTTATTTCCATATATTTCATCAATTTTGAAAAAATCCATACTTTTTTCTTTTAAGTTTTGTAAGGATTCATGTTCATTAAATAAATCATAGTCTTTTATACTATCTACTTTTTCTTTTATATTTTCAATAGATTCATTTTTAGGAATATATGAGTTTTTAAAGTGGTCTAAATCTTCGTCTATTTGTAATGATTTCATATCTTCTGGAAGGAATCTTCTTACAAAGTTACCTAATGTTATTCCATATCGTTGTTTAAATGTAGCTCCATTTCCCTGTCCATGGTCTGAAAGTATTACAAATTCATATGGTCTTTTAGAGATACTTGCTGCATTTTGTAAACGATTAATTTCTAAATCTATATCTTCTAAAACATCCCACACATCGTTATCTCGTATTCCTGAGTGGTGAGCTACTTCATCATACCCTACGTAAGTTGCATATGCTGCATTTATTTCTCCATTAAGCATATCTCCAACTAATGTTTCAGTTACTACTTCTCTTAAAAATACATTTCCTCCAGCTCTTAGAGTAGCATATACAATTCCTCTGTGCATTCTGGGATGTATATCCTTAACTTTGTGAACTATTTGAGATTTTAACTCTTTAAGAATATCCCATAAAAATAATACAAATACTCTTTGAAAGCTGTAAGAAGTGGTAAATACGGAATACCAGGTTTTATTGTATAATTTTTTAAGTTCTATAATTTTAGATGAAGTAAATATAAAATCGTCACTATCTCCACTAAACATATTAGCTCTACTGGCTCCTTTATTACTTAATAAACCATTACCGTTAGATACACTTTTTTCAATTATTGGAGCATGTGAAAAATTTGAGGAAACTATAATTTTATTGTTATTTTCTTTTTCAACCCATCTGTAAGCAATTATATTTTCATTGTTTCCATGTAAAATTCCTGCTTGACTAGCTCCAGTTTGGCTTGAAAGATCTGTTTCCCATCCTTTTAGGCAGTGTGTTTTATTTTCAATCCATTTTTTTAGTGTGGGCATGTGTCCATTTTGAATAGCTTCTTCTAAGATTTCTTTAGCTAATCCATCAATTTCAAGCATTATTAATCCAGGATATTTTCGTTTAACTATTTTTTTATTGTTAATTTTTTTGGAAAGTCTTTGTATAATATAATTGTTGTAAAAATCAATATTTGTTAAGTTAAATATGAGTGTAGTAACTATATTTGTAATTAATGTAGCAATTAATGCATCTCCTAAGCTTATTTTAACATTTGGTAAAATATAGCCTACTGCGTAAAACATAAGTCCATTTAAAAAAAGAGCACCTATTCCAAATGTTACAATAAAAAATCTCATCAGTATTCTGGTAAAAATAGGCCATAGCAATGCATTTATGAAGGTTAGTAAAACTATTATAACTATCGCATTTGTCCAGTGCCCTATAACAAAATCTTTGTTAATTCTGGACATAGCTATGATTATTAATATGTTTGTTATTCCAATTATTATTGGAGTTATAATGGTCTTAGCTTTATTGATGTTGGTGGTATTAGTTTTTCCCATAGTAATCTATTCAATTTTTATTTTTTGTTTTTCGCGACTTTTTAGGTTGAATTGAGTTATTTCAGGTTTACAGTTTATTCTCATCCAGAACATATTTGTTCCAAGTCCTCTGCTGGTGTATTGAATCATATTATTAACTTTATATTTTCCAACAGGGTATTTAGTTGATTTTGGACCTCTGAATGGTGTAATATTAGTTCCTGGAATGATAAATTGCCCTCCATGTGAATGTCCAGAGATTTGTAGTCCGAATCTTTTAGTTTCACTGGATATTTTAGCAAAATCTGGTTCATGTGCAAGTAAAATAGCTGGACCTTCTTGTGGTAATTTATTTAAAACACAGTTTAAATCATCAGCACCAACAGTATAACTGTCTACTCCACCAATATTCAGTAATTTTTCTTCATTGTCTTTTTTTCCACTTTTTTTAAGCGTGTAAACATCATTACTTAAATCTTTAACATTGGCTTTTTTTAGTATGTTTCTTATTTCTTTAGCTCCAAGCCAATGATCATGATTTCCTAAAACTGCTAATTTTGAATCTTTTGCTTTTAATTTTTTAAAAGAATTTTTCAGGTCTTCTTCATATCCTTCTAAAATATATGAAACATAATCTCCAGTTAATGTTATCATATCTGGTTTTAAAGTGTTTACATAATCAACAACTCCATCTAAATACTCTGGAGTTAACCATTGTCCAATGTGGATGTCTGTTAAATTAACAATTTTATAATTATTAAATGCTAAGTCTAAATTATTTAATTCAATATCTACATTAACAAGGTCAAAGTATTCTTTACTAAATTCTGTTCCAAAGCTTATTTCTCTTGATTGAGTCATAAATTCCTGTAAACCTTGACGAACTTTTAGAACAGAAGGTTTGTTGTTGTCCATTTTATTTCACTTATATTTTTTTAATTTTGTATTAAGTTTTATATAATTTAAAACTTAAATATATAAGTAATTATTTATTTTTATTGTGATATTATGCTTCAAATTGCAGTTACTGGAAAACCAAATGTTGGAAAATCTTCATTCTTTAACTCTGCAACTTCTTCAAGTGTAGAAATGGCTAACTATCCATTTACTACTATTGATGCTAATAAAGCTGTTGCTCATGTTATTAGTGAATGTCCTTGTAAAGAATTAAATGTTACTTGTAATCCTAGAAATTCCATATGTATTGATGGAAAAAGATTACTGCCTGTTGAATTAATAGATGTTGCAGGACTTGTTCCTGGAGCTCATGAAGGTAAAGGATTAGGTAATCAGTTTTTAGATGATTTAATGCAGGCTAAAGTTCTTATTCATGTTATTGATGCTTCAGGTTCTACTGATGCTGAAGGTCAAAGTGTAGAACCTGGTTCTCATGATCCTTTAGATGATATTGAATTTCTAGAAGATGAAATAGTAATGTGGATGTATGGAATTCTTAATAGGAATTGGGTTAGACTTGTACGTAAAATTGAAGCTGAAAAATTAGATATTGCTAAAGTTATTTTTGACCAATTATCTGGTACTGGAATAAGCTTGGAGGATATTATTGAAGCTAAAAGAAAAGTTAATCCAGATTATACTAAATGGGAAAAAGAAGATTTCATGGAACTTATACGTAATATATTACATATAGCTAAACCAATGCTTATTGTAGCTAATAAAGCAGATTTACCAACTGCTGAAGAAAATATTAAAAGAATGCAGGAAAAATATCCTTATGTTATACCAGCATCTGCAGAATCTGAGATAGCATTAGTTAGAGCAGCTGAAGCAGGTTTGATTAGTTATACTCCTGGTGATTCAGATTTTGAAATTTTAGAAAAAGATAAATTATCTGATAATCAAATTAAAGCTTTGGAATATATTAGAACAAATATTTTAGAGAAATATGGTGGAACAGGTATTCAAACAGCATTAAATGAAGCTGTATTTGGTTTACTTAATATGATTGTAGTTTATCCAGTTCAAGATGAACATAAATACACTGATCAAAAAGGAAATGTTTTGCCTGATGGAATTTTAGTACCTAAAGGTGCGGTTCCTAAAGAATTGGCTTATCTTGTTCATTCAGATATTGGTGATAACTTCATGCATGCAGTAGATGCACGTAAAAACATGAGAATTGCTGCAAATTATGAATTACAAGATAAAGATGTTATAAGTATTGTTACAAGAGGATAATCACCTCTCCATGCAATATTTTATGTATAAATCTCTTTTTTAATATTTTCTAATTGTGATGAGGTTAAAATGGATGAAAAAAAAGTAAATCTTGAAAAATCTTTTGCTAAAAAATTAGGAATGGGAACCACAGCTAAGAGAATATTTCAAGATTTAGATGATGAATTAAATGTGTTAATATTAAATTTTAAAGATGTTGAATTTATTAGTAGATTATTTGCTCAAGAATATGTCTATCAAAAAAATAATTCACATGTTTCTATTAAAGAAGAAAACATGTCAGAGTTTATTAAAGAATTATTGAATGTTGTTGAAGAAGATTATATTGAAACATATGGTGTAAAAAATATATAGTTTATTTTAATATTAATGGGCTAACTGGGAAATAAACTGATATTTTTAGTTTAATAAAAGAATAGCTATTTCAATAACTTTATTACTTCATTAGCTGCATAAACACAGCAGTCAACACATGGAGATTTATCTTCTCCGTTTTTTGAAATTACACCACATTGAACTGATCCATATTCTTTTTTAAAAGCATCATATAATTTTTTAGCATCTAATTTTACTTTAATTTCATCATCTTCTAAAAATCCCAATGCCATTAATGCTCCAGTTAATGCACCACATGTTCCTTCATCAAAAGTACCTCCAATACCTCCTGAAAAACCACTGGCTAATGTGCATAATCTGGCTTGACTCATTGGATGGTTGGCTACTTCACAAAGTCCCATGAGAGTTGATTGGGAACAGCTTTTAAAAACACGGTATTGTCTAATTTTTTCTTCTGCTAATTTTGAATCTAAATTCATATTATTCCTCTACAAAAAGATAATATTGGGGGTTGGATACCCCTACATTTCCATATAATATTCATATCTTGGGTCAAAATCACCCATGGTGTCTGAATTTAAATTAGGGGACATATCTTCTTCAGGTTCTTCTTCAGGTATTTCAAAACTATTTGTATTCATGTTTCCAGTTTGTGAATCAACAGTTATTGTTCCTGCATCATGACCTTCATTATCTACAATATTGAAAACATATACTCCACCATTATTACTTACACCACTTATAACACAATTGGTGCCTTGTAAATAGTCATTTACCATTTGCTCACATTCTTGTTGTGTAAGACTTTCTTCGTCAAGATTATTGTCTTCACTTGTATTTTCCAAGTTTTGGTTTGAGTTTATGTCATTGTTAAAGTCGAAATTATTATCTATAAGTGTATTGGTTTCGTTAATTGTAGTGGAGATTGCAGTAGTATAATTGTCAATATTAATTTCAGTATTATTTACTATAATCATAAGTCCAATCATAATGTTGAAATCTTTATCTTTGTCTAGATGTTTTTGCCCTACTCCCATAACTCCGTGGTTTCTTTCAGATGGGTGACCATTACTGAAAATTACACTGTTTGCCATTTTAAGTACTAATTTTTGATCAGGAGCACCAACACAAATTCCCTCTTTTCCATTAGTTACTAAGATGTTTGTAGTATCATTTTGAGTAAATGCAACAGATTGAGGTGGTTGGTCGGTTAAGGATACAATTTTTGCGCCTTGTAATCCATTTAAGAAATTAACCATTGATTGGTTATCTTTGAAGGTTTGGATTGTTATTCCATAAGTGTTTTCTTTAAATCCATTTTGTATTTGTATAAAATCAGCATCTTGAGGAACATTTATTTTTAGTCCGTCAAATGTATTTTGTTTCATATCTCCATCACTATTGATTACAGTAGCTCCAACACAGGTTATGGTAATAAGTATTGCAGCTATTGAAAGAATAATTGCAACATTTTTATTCATTTTATCTCCTTATTTTTATTTAACATAATTTGTATACTTTAGTTATTATATTGTTTATATTATTAAATCTTTAAGTTTTATAAATTAAGAAAATTTAATATTATTATATAAAAAATTTATTTGATAGGTGAAAAAATGCATCCAAGACCAAGTCCAATAGCTGCATCTCTTTATACTTTGAGAGATATGAATGTTGATGTTATTATTATGCATGGGCCTCATGGCTGTTGTTTTAGAACTGGCAGACTTTTAGAAAGTGATGGTGTACGTGTTTTAACTACTGCAATGGCTGAAAATGATTTTATTTTGGGAGCTAGTGAAAAACTAGAAAATACTTTAAAAGAAGCTTATGACATGTTTAAACCAGATTTTATTGGTGTTGTAGGTACTTGTGCTAGTATGATTATTGGTGAAGACTTAAAAGAAGCAATAGCTAATGCTGATTTAGATTGTACAGTTATTCCTGTTGAATCTCATGGAGGATTTGGTGAAGGGGATAATACCGAAGGTGCAATAATGGTTTTAGATTCTGCTGTTGAATATGGCGTAATTCCAAGAGATGAAGCAGATCGTCAAATTGAAATGCTTAAAAAAGCTACTGAAATAGAAAAAACTAGGGGGATGGCTCAGGGCAAATATATTCAACCTAATTTTGGAGATAATAAAGAAGAAGTAGCAAAAAAAGTTATTAATGCTTTAAAAAATAATAAAAAGGTTGCTTTTGTGTTAAATGCTAAAAAAGAAACTTCTTATTTATTTGCAGATATTTTAAACTTTGATTATCGTGAAATTAATCCAGATAATAAACCAATAATTATAGCTAATTTAGATGAAAATACTGGTCTTTCAAGAATTAGAAATCATGCAGTTAATATTAAACAGGAATTAAAAGAAGATATTGATTATATTACTGGAGGATTAGATGAATATCCTGTAACTGGTAAGATTGCTGGAGATTATTTAAAAGAACATCCTATTGATTTATATGTTGTATGTGGTGTTCCTCATGCGTTTCCTGTTGAAGAAATTAAAGGTGAATCTATAGCTGTTACAGATGGCCCTCGTTTAGTTGAACCATTAAGAGATTTAGGTTATGATAATGTAGTTGCAGAACTTGATGCTCACTCAAAAACTTTAGGAACTGATGAAATTGTTTTTTCTGATTTTGGAGGAATGATCAGATCAGCTATTAACTGGAAGTAAAGATTATGATAACAATTATTGATTACAAAAGTGGGAATTTAAAAAGTATTTCTAATGGATTTAAAAAAATTGGATGTGATGTGGAAATTACAAGTGATGTGGAAAAAATAGCTAGTAGTGATTATCTGGTTCTTCCAGGTGTTGGGGCTTTTGGTAGTGCAATGGAAAATCTTTTAGAATTTAAAAAAGTAATTCATGAACATGTCAGTGATGATAAACCATTTTTAGGAATTTGTTTAGGTCAGCAAGTTCTTATGGACTCAAGTGATGAAAGTCCAAATGTTGAAGGTTTAGGTTTATTTGGTGGGCATGCTAGTTATCTTCCAGAAGGACTTAAAATACCTCATATGGGTTGGAATAAGTTGAATGTTGTTAAAAAATGTCCGATTTTAGAAGATGTTAATAATGAATATTTTTACTTTGTTCACTCATATCATGTTGTGCCAGATGATGATGAAATAATTGCAGGAACTTGTAATTATGGAATTGATGTTGCTGCAGCATTAAGTAGGAATAATTTATTTTCAACACAATTTCACCCAGAAAAAAGTGGAATTGCAGGTTTAAAAATATTAAAAAATTTTACTAATTTGGAATTATAAAGTAAGAGGTTGTATTTTATGGATATTGAAGGTTTTGTAAGACAAAGAATTGGTGATTATAGTTATGAAGATTTAACTACTCTTTTAGCAAGTAGAATTAGGGAATACAAAGATTTATCTGAAGAAAATTCCTGTAAAATGGCTGAAGCAGTTATTGATGAAGTAAAAACTACTTTAGAGTTAAATTCTATTGATGATGATTTTTTAAAGGAAATTGTTGATATTCCAAAAGCTGATGTAGCTATGGGAAAAATGGGTGTAGGTTCTCGTGGAGCTGGAGATTTTTTTGTTCATAGAAAAATAGCAGAAATAGTATCAAGTACAGACACTGCTTCCTTAGTAAACCCTTCTCAGCAGGATGATGGAGGAGTAGTTAAAGCACCAGTTAAAAATGATGAGGTATATGTAACCACTGCTGTAGATGGTATACACTCTCGTTTAAGTGATTATCCATTTTTAGGAGGATTTCATGTTACAAGAGCTACATTAAGAGATGTTTGTGTAATGGGAGCAGATCCTGTAGCTATTTTAAGTGATGTTCATTTAGCTGATGATGGGGATGTTGGTAAAATATTTGATTTTACTGCAGGTGTAGCAGCTGTATCTGAGCTTGTTGATGTTCCAATTGTTGCTGGAAGTACATTACGTGTAGGTGGAGACATGGTTTTAGGTGATAGGTTTGTTTCTGCTGTGGGAAGTGTTGGAGTTTCAGATTATCCACCAACTGCAAGAAAAGGAGCTACTGAAGGTGATGTAATTTTACTTACTGAAGGTTCTGGTGGAGGAACTATTACAACAACTGCATTGTATAATGGATTTTTTGATGTAGTGTGGGATACATTAAATGTTAATTTTGTTCAAGCATCACATGCTCTCTTTGAAGCAGATTTAATTAAAGATATTCATGCAATGACTGATGTAACTAATGGTGGATTACGTGGAGATGCTCATGAAATATCTAATACAACAGGAGTAGGTTTAGAATTCTATGAAAAAGAAATTCGTGACTGTGTGGCTCCAAAAGTATTAAACATGTTGGAAACATTGAACATTGATCCATTAGGTGTTTCAACTGATTCATTAATGTTAATTGTACCTCCAGAAATAGTTGAAGATGTTAAAAAGGCAGTAAATAAATATAATGTTCCTATACGTGAAATTGGTAAAGTAGATAATTCTGGTGAACCGAATTTAATTAAAGAAGATGGAAATATTGAAAAATTAGTTCCATTATTTAGGGAAGCTGCTTATACTAAAGTTAAGAAGTTTGTTGGGGATACAACTCCTGAAGACTTTGAAATAATGAAACAAAAAGTCCAAAAAGCTTGTGATGAATCAATACTTAAAAAAGAAAAAGTGGTAAAACACGTTCGTGAAAATTAATATTTTCACATTTCTTTAAATTTTATCTATTTTTTATTATAATCCTTATATCATGAAAGATGAAAAGGGATATTTTTATATTATTGATGCATTTTTAGCTATTCTAATTTTACTAATTGCTATTTTAATGGTTAATACAATAATTTCTACACCTAATCCTAATTATTCTAATAATGCTTATGATTTTAATTCAGCTCAAGACACAATGGAAATATTAAGTGCTAAAGTTAATTTTACAGATAGGGTTTTCTTAGAAGATATTTCTACTATTTTAAGTAACAACCATAATTCAAAACAATCTGTAAGAGAAGTTTCTAAATTATGTCGTGAAAAATTTGAAAAATTGGATCTTAAAAATTATCAATTTAAGGAAAACAATGTTCTGGGAGGAAAAATATTAGCTAGTTCTGGAGCATTATGTGAAGATGTTAGTATAGCTAGTCGTAGCTATGGAGATTATGATTACACTTTATATATTTGGTAATGTGTTGTTTTCACTTTAAATTATTTATTTGTCTTTATTTTTTTATAATGACTTCTAATAATTGTTGTATTTATAAATAGAAAATTTTAAATAAGTTTTAAGTTATATTGCTCATTACAAATTAAATTTTAATTAGGTGAAAATCATGGCAACTCAGCATTTCGATAAGTTTTTTAAAGGCCTTGGAATAAGTGATGCTTTCAGTTTAATTAATATGATTCCTTTATGGATGCTTGATATTAATCCAAAACAGCTATTAACTCAAATGGTTAATTTTAATCCTACTGAATTAATGGCAATAGATTTGAAGGCTTATCGTGCAGATTTGATTATGGAATTAGATTATATGATTTTAATGTTTGAATTTCAATCGACACATATTTATTTGGATGATAAACGACGATTTAATATTTATACAGCAATTAAAGATAGAGCTAGATTTGGTAATAAACCAATATATGTGATTGTATTTAGCACTGTAGAAGACACTCATGTAATTGATTATAAAATTAATCCTGTATCTAGTTTTAAAATACTGGTAATATCTCTAAAAGATTATAATGCAAGCGAAATTATAAATAATATTGAAATTAAAATAAAAAACAACCAAAAAATAAACCAGAACGAATTAATAAATCTTGCATTATCACCATTAATGACAATTGAATCCTCAATGTCTCAACATTTGGAAAAAACAGTGCAAACACTAAATAAACTAAGAAAATCCATTAAAGAGAATTCAAAATTTGTATTTACTTTAACTTGGATATTAGTTGACAAATTCATCGAAGATGACGAAACACGACAAAAATTAAGTAATATATTAAGTGATAACATGAGATTAATTGAAGAGTTTGGTCAATCAAAATACGAAGCAGGAGAACAAAAAGGTGAAAAAAGAGGTGAAATAAGAGGAATAAAAAAAGGAATAAAAAAAGGTATAAAAAAGGGTTTTAAAGAAGGATCTGAGAAAAGGAGTTGGGAAATAGCTGAAAATCTATTGAAAGAGGAAGTGCCTTTAGAATTAATTTCACAAGTAACTGATGTACCTATAGGAAGATTAGAACTATTCAATAATAATGGAAAATAATATGGGTGTTAATATGGTTACAATAGAGGAATTTGGTAAAGAAAAATATGATGAAGGATTTAAAAAGGGAATGAAAGAGGGGATTGAGAAAACAAAATTTAACATAGCTAAAAATCTAATAATAAAAGATGTTAGTTTATATAATGTTTCTTATGCCTGTGATATTGGTATGGCTACATTAGGTGAATTAAAAGAATCATTGAAGAAATGATTCATTTTTATTTTTTTCTAAAATCTTCAACTAAAACAGTGCTTTTAAATACTATTAAAATCATAATATTAATTGATAACTATTTTTAATGTAGCCCCGATGGTGTAGTTTGGATAACACATAGGACTGCGGATCCTATTCCCCGGGTTCAAATCCCGGTCGGGGCATTGTATAATTTTTTTTAAAATCCGTGATATAATGTTAAATGCTAATACTTATGTAACTAATGAAGAAGGGATTGGCGGAACTATTAGAAATCAATATGAAGATTTTTATGTTGAAGAAATCCCTGAGATGACTCCTACTGGTGAAGGACCTAATATTTGGATTTGGATTGAAAAGGTAGGTAGAACTACTTTGGATGTTGTTTTAGATATAGCTAGGGATTTACATATTAGTAGGAAAAGAATGGGCTTTGCAGGAATGAAAGATAAAAAAGCTCGTACTCGTCAATGGATTTGTATATCTAATATGGAATCTGAGGAACAGTTTAATCAGGTTAAAGATTTAGAGGGAACTATTTATAAAACTGATTTTTTAAAAGTTGTTCGTGGACGTAAAAAACTTAGAATGGGTCAACTAAAAGGAAATAAATTTAGAATTCTTATTCGTGATATTGAGGATATTGAAGAAAGTGCTAAAGTAGCTGATAGTATTTTAAAACAATTGGAAGTTACTGGAGTTCCTAATTATTTTGGTTGGCAGAGGTTTGGTAAACCTAGAACAAATACTCATTTAGTAGGGGAGGCTTTAGTTCAAAACGATTTAAAAGAAGCTGTAAGGAGATATATAGGAAATCCTACAAGTGAAGAACATGAAGAAAATCAAAAAGCAAGACAAGCTTATGATGATGGTAATTTGGAAGAATCTTTAGAATTAATGAGTAAAGGAATGCGTTATGAAAAAATGATGGTCCGTGAATTAATTAAAGATGCTAAAAAAGGACCATTGGATGATAAAGCTTATAAAAATGCATTACATGCACTTCCAAAACCTCTTCAAAGAATGTTTGTCCATGCATATCAGTCTTACTTATTTAATGATGCAGTTAGTAGAAGAGTTGCTATGGGGATTAATAAATATGTTGAAGGGGATATTATCATTGATAATGAAGAAAAAATTGTCTATGATAAAACTCCTGAGGAATATCAGAAATTAATAGATAATTTTGAAGCTAATCCTACTTCTCTGTTATATGGAACTAAAGTGCCTTTTGCTGGTGGTGAAGTTGGTGAAATGGAAAAATCAGTTTTAGATGGCTATAATTTAACTAAAGAAGATTTTGAAGTTCCTAAAATGCCACGTTTAGGAAGTCATGGTTTAAGAAGATCTATGAGGATTCAGGTTTGGGATGCTTCAGCTATTCCAACTGATGAAGGAGTTTTAACTGAGTTTTCTATAAATAGAGGTTCTTATGCTACAGCTGTTTTAAGAGAAGTTATGAAAAAAGATGTTGTTTAGATTTAAGGAAATTCTTTATTTAATTCTTTAAATCTTCAATTAATTCTTTCCATATTGACTTTTTGGATAATATATTTATTTTTTCTTTCATTGTTTTAAGGAATAATTCTCCTTTTGGAGTTATTGAATAAACTTTAATATTTTTGTTATTTTGGAGTTCCCATTCTCCAATAATTATTTCAGATTTTTCTAATTTTTTAAGTATTGGGTAAATTCTACTTGGGTTTGCTTTGTTTACTATTCCAAATTTTATTTCTTCTTCAAAGAATTCATCTATAGTTTTCATAAGCCCGTATCCGTGTATTTTGCCTTTGGATATTCTCCAGATTATTATGAATCTGGTTAATCCGATTATAACGTGTTTACTTATGTTTTTGTTTTCTTCGAACATTTCTTCCATTATTGGTTCTAATTTTTTTTCGTCCATAGTTTCATCCTATTTTATTTTTTATAAAATATTTCATAAAAAGATTTATATATTATAAGAATATATTTCTTATTTAGATATATATCTTATTAGGATATATACTTAAAAAGTTAGGTGAAAATTAAAATGTTAAATAATATATTAAAAATTGCAAAAGCAGATTTTAAAGCTGTATTTCACAATCCTAAACTTGTATTGGCTTTAATTATAATAATGTTAATTCCATCATTATATGGATTATGTAATACTGCAGCATTCTGGGACCCTGTAGAATGCTGTGATAATTTAGATTTTGCAATTGTAAATAATGATAATCAGGTTATTGTTCAAAACCAAGAATATGATTTTGGATCACAAGTTGTTGATAAAATAAATGATGATGATAGTTTTAACTGGGTAACTGTTGATGAAGACGATGCCAGAAAAGGTGTTGAAAATGGAACATATGTAGCTGCATTAATAATTCCTGAAAATTATTCTCAAACAATTGTTTCAAGTGTAGCTATGGGAACTCCACAACAAGCTGAAATGGAATATTTAGTAAATGATAAATTCAGCCCATCAATGGCATCTATAACAAATACAACAGTACTTAAAATTCAAGATAATATTAATAAAGAAATTTTAAATTACACAACAAATAATTACACTGACACTGTAAAAATAGTTGAAGATGTTGAAAATCCAAAAGATAACTTTGGAAGTGGTGTTTATCCATTTTATGTTTCTCTTTCACTGTGGGTTGGATGTTTAGGAGCTTGTTTACTATTAAGTTTCAAACCTGTTATTGATGGTGAATTCAAAAAAACTGAAATTTTTGCAGGTAAATCAATATTATTTATAACAATGGCTATAATACAAGCAGTTTTAGTTGTAATTGGAACATTATTAATGGGAGTTCAAGTTAATAATCCTTTAGAATATTCATTATTCATGATATTAGCTAGTGTTGCTTTCATGGTGGTCATGTATTCATTATGTTCATCTTTAGGAAATATTGGTAAAGTTTTGGCTCTGGTATTATTAGTTTTCCAGGTAGCTGCAACAAGTGGAATTTATCCAATTGAGGTAACAACTGCATTTAGCAATATATTTTTCATGATAAACCCGTATCTTCCTGTAACTTACACTGTTTTAGGTTTAAGAGAAACATTATTTGGAATTTACTGGCCAAATTTCACTAATGATATTTTAAAACTTTGTATATTTCCAATTGTATTATTTATATTTGGAATATTATGTAAATCCTCTAAAACATTAAATAAAATTATAGATAGATTTGATGAAAGTTTACATAACACTGGAATATTTAAATAATTCTCTTTAATTTTAAGTAATAGTTCTTATAAAATTATATCAAAGAATTATTACTTAAGTGATTTTTATGATTGACTGTAGAAATATTGCTAAAGGAAAAGATGAAGGGGAATTAATAGTAAGTAGTGAACCAATTAGTTTTTTAGGAGGAGTAGATCCTAAAACTGGAATAGTAATAGATCCAAATCATGAACTTAAAGGAAAATCTATTAAAGATAAAGTTTTATTTATTCCTGGAGGAAAAGGTTCAACTGTCGGATCTTATGTTATATTTCAAATGAAAAAAAATAATACTGCACCTAAGGCTATCATATGTTTAAATGCAGAACCAATCATAGCTACTGGTGCCATAATGTCTGATATTCCAATGGTTGACTGTCCTGAAGATGTTAACCAATTAAAAAATGGAGTTTTAGTTGAAGTGGATGGAGATAATGGTAAAATAGCTATTTTATAAATAAGTGGTTATTATGCAAACTCTGATTAAAAATGTTAATATTTTAAATCCAAATGAAGAAATTAAAACATCCTGCCAGGTTTTAATTGAAAATAAACATATTAAACAAATAAACACTGGAAAAATACATACTAAAAATAATGTTAAAATTATTGATGGAAATGATAACTATTTAATGCCGGGTTTCATTGACTGCCATGCACATATTATGGCTAATGGTTTTCATAAAGAAGAAAACATGGCAAATCCTTTAGCACTACATTTTTATAACACAATCCCTCATGGAAAACAAACAATTGATGCAGGAGTTACAACAATTAAAGACTGTGGTCCTGCAGATATTGGAGTTAAAATAGCTCAAGAAAAAGGTTTATTCATAGCTCCCAAAATGGAAATATCAGTCACTCCATTAATATCAACTGGAGGACATTTTGACTTATTTTTACCATCAGGTTTTGACATGGAAATAATTTACCCCGGATTTCCTAAAGGAAGATGTGATGGAACACTGGAAGTTCTAAAAAAGACCCGTGAAATTAAAAGAGCAGGAGCAAACTTTATTAAAGTCATGGCTAGTGGGGGAGTTCTAACAACCAATACCTCTCCAGATTATCCTCAATTTAATACAAAAGAACTTAAAACAATAGTTGATGAAGCTAAAGTAAATGATTTAAAAGTATCTGCACACTGCCACAGTCTAAAAGGAATGAATAACTGTATAGATGCAGGATTCGATTCTATAGAACATGGAACATTCATAGATAAAAAAACTTCCAGGAAAATGGTTGAAAACAATGTTAAGCTAGTTCCAACAATGTTGGTCCATGATTTCCTGTATCGTGAAGGCTTTCCACCATGGGATAATTATGCAGCTGAAAAAACAGCTAAACTAAAAGAAATAGTTAAAGTTCACAAAGAAAACATAGCTACTGCCTATGAAGAAGGAGTGGAATTGTTAATGGGGACAGATAGTGGAGTAATACCTCATGGACATAACTTGGAAGAATTAAATCACTTGGTAGATATTGGAATGAGTCCTTCTGAAGCTATAGCTAGTGGAACAATAAAAGCAGCAGAATTTATTAATAAAAAAGATTCATTAGGTAGTGTTAATGAAAATAAAATAGCTGATTTAATTTTAGTTAAAGACAATCCTTTAGAAAACATTAATATTTTAGCTAATAATGACAATATTCTAAAAGTTATTCAAGATGGAAATCTTGTTAAAAACCTTTAATTTTTTTTAATAAATGAATCTATTATTTTAATTTTACCTTTATTTTTAGCTATTCATGAAAATTTAAATCAAAATAATTATATGTATTTTCAAATATAATTAATAATGAATAATTAAATAATTCTGTAATTGTTTTATGAAAGTTTCATGGAAAGATTATTGGTGATTTATTGTAATGATTTGGTTGCTGATGCTTCTGCAGCACGTTTTAATGTAACTTGGGATCGTACAAGTCCCATGGTTATGAGTGTAAGAGATGAGGTTTACCAAACTATTTTAAGTGGAGAATGTTCTTTTAATTTTGGACGAACGGTAACAGGTGATGTAGATAATGTTCGAGCTTTTAATTTTGCATGTTCTGCGAGTTTTTCACCAATAGAACATTATGTAGGTAAAACATTATTCCCAAATTGGAATGATAATACTTCTGCTACTGTGGGTTTAGGTTATATTTTAGAACATGGTGGTTCATTGGAAATTATTCGTGACGGATTTTATACTTTAATTCGTGAAAATAATAGTGATGATAAGCTTTTAATTTATGATTCTCAAACAGGTATACTACGAGACCATATTATGAGTATTTATGGTTCTTACTGTTATTCTAATCAACAAGCAGAATGGGCTTGTGATTTAGCTGAAGAAATCTTAGATAAGTCTAATACTGTTAAGGGATATTTAAATGGTTCATATAATGATTTAAATGGATTATCTGAGTCTTTAGGTAATTTATTGAAAGGTAGTTTGTTAATGGAAGAATTTGGTGATTTAATTTTAGGTGAAGCATGGAATTCTTTCATGGATGCTGCAACTAAAATTGTTGAAGGAACTCCTCTAGGTTGTCTTGTTGGTTTGTTAGGCGGTGTTGTAGCTACTGCAACCAGTATGACCTTTGAAGATTATGTTAAAATGTATGTTTCTGACCCTAAATTTTGGGCAGGTATTGCAGGAGGTATTTTATTTGATGTAGGGGTAATTGCTACAGTTAGAGGTATTGGCCTTCCATTAGGGATTGGTTTAATGGGTGCAGGTACTTTATTCACTGCTTATAGTTGTGGGTTATTTGATTTTGATAAAAATGGTAAATATGTTGGAGCTACTAATGAAAATTTAATTTCCTTTGGTTTTTCTATGGGGCTTAATGTTGTAGGTGCATTTATGGGTGCTGGTGCATTAACTAATACTGCAGTCAAAAGTTTTGGTAAGGATGGTACTAAGTTACTTGTAAAGAATAATGATAAGGTTATTGTCCGTAATTTCAATGGGGGTTATCATAGAACTGTTTTACATCAATCTACAAAATATATCAAAACTGATAATCCAAAAAAACCTATAAAAACAGCTACAAGATATGTGATAGATGAAGCATTAGGGGAAACTAATGTTGAAAAAATTATTAAAATATCTGGAATGTATGGAGCAAGTGTTTTTGAAGATATTGCATGGAGATGGTTTTGGGATCATACTTCTGAATATGGTGTGATATGATGGTTTCGGAGATTAAACTAGCTATATTAGTTATTTTATCTATTGTATATTTGATGGCATTGATGTATGATAGAATGAATAAGCATCTATCTATTTATACAGTGATTTGGATAGTTTCATTTATTAGTATATTTATCATTGTTAAATTCTTTTGAGTCATGATGTAATGTTGTTTTAGTATACAATTTGACTGTTGATTAGTATTAGTTATAATACATTTAAATGAGGTGCTGTTTTATTTTATAATTGGGATACTAAATAAATTGGATATGCAGATGTATGGAAGTTAGAGTTAATAGGGTAAAAAATATTTTAATATTTTTTTCCTTGTTTTTTTTTTAAAATGATGTGGTGATTTTATGGAAGGATTGTTATTAGCATTCATGTTTATTGTATTTTTTGTAATTGTGGTGTTTGGATATGTTTATAATACGTTTTTAAGATTTAAACAAAAGGGAGGTAATCAATTTTTAAATATATTTATTTTGGTCATGGGCATGTTTGGATTTATGATATGGGGTGGATTTGCTGCTAGTAGGAATTGGTCGAATGTTCTTCATAGTATGCCTTGGATTAAGCCTTTTGCTATTGTATGTTTAATTGGTTTTTTTGAATTGTCCGCGGGTTGGCTTGAAATTATTGAATTTAGGAGGGGAATTCATAGTAAGTTCCATAAGTATCTTGCGGTAATGCTTCTTGTATTGGTTATAATAGTTATAATTTCATAAATGTGATGTTTTATGATACATCATTGAAGATATAATTTGGGGAGAACACGAAATTATTTAAATTATGAATATGTGATATGATGGTTTCGGAGATTAAATTAGCTATATTAGTTATTGGCTGTTGTATATATGATGACTGTGTTGTATAATAAGATGAATACGCATTCGATAACTATTTATAAAGCGATTGAAATAATTTCGTTTATTAGTATGGTTATCATTATTAAATTCTTTTAAATTAAGTATTTATTATACAATTTTAATTTTGTTTGATTAATATTATCAATACATTCAATGAGTGTATTGTTTATTTATAATTTGAATAGTAAATAAATTGGGTATGTTGAGTATGGAAATTGTGATTAGTAAGGGTAAAAATATTTTAATATTTTTTGTCCTTGTTTTTTTTTAAGTGATGTGGTGATTTTATGGAAGGATTGTTATTAGCATTTTTGTTTGTTGTATTTTTTGTAATTGTGGTGTTTGGATATGTTTATAATACGTTTTTAAGATTTAAACAAAAAGAGGGTAATCAATTTTTAAATATATTTATTTTGGTTATAGGTATGTTTGGATTTATTGTATGGTGGGGATTTACGGCTAGTAGAGGTTGGTCGAATGTTCTTCATAGTATGCCTTGGCTTAAGCCTTTTGCTATTGTAGGTTTAATTGGTTTTTTTGAAATGTCTGCTCGGGGGCTTGAAATTATTGAATTTGTAAGAGGAATTAATACTACTAAGTTTCATAAGTATTCTACGGCAGTGCTTGTTGTACTTGTGTTAATAGTTATAATTTTATAAAACTGCATTATAGTATTTTTGCTGGAATTTTAGTAAATTTTTAAACTAATTGTTTTTAACAATTGGATATTTAGGTATGCATAAATTTTTATTAAGGGGAGCATATAATTTATATATGTGTGATTATTACTTTTAACTAAAAATAATTTGGTTGTGATATAATGGCAAAACTTAAGGAGATGGATTTGCCTATTGAAGGAATGCATTGTGCTTCTTGTGTTTTAAGTTTAAATAAAACTTTTGAAAAAGTTGAAGGTGTGGAGTCAGTTGATGCAGATTTAGCTTCAAATAAATTACATTTAACTGTTAATCCAAAAAAACTTCCTTTTGAACAAATTGAAACATTAGTTAAAAATTTAGGGTTTGAACTTCATACTGATGAAGTTACTCTTAAACTTAATGGAATGCATTGTGCTTCTTGTGTCATGAATGTTGAAAACTTTTTAATACGTTTAGATGGCATTTTTGATGTTAAGGCAGATTTAACTTCACAAACAGCACGTATTAACTATGATAAGACTAAAGTAGATATAAATGATATGGAAGAGGTTATTAATTCTTTAGGATTTGAAGTACTTGGAATTGATGGGCAACTTGAAGTTAATGAAGATGAGATTTATAAAAATGATTTAAAAGACAAAAGAAATAGGATTATAGTTGGTTTTACAGCATCTGCTATATTGATGATTTTAATGTATGTTCATTGGATGCCATTTGGTTTATCAATGGGTGTTGTATCTTTGATTATAAGTATTATTCCATTTCTTTATGTGTCTTTACCTACACTTAAAGCAGGATTTAATGGTATTATTCATAAGAATTTAAATATGGATGTAATGTATTCTATGGGTATAGCTGTTGCATATGTGTCAAGTATTCTTGGAACATTTAATATTATTCTTGATCATTCTTTTATGTTCTATGAAACTGCAGTTATGCTTCCGTCATTTTTACTTGTTGGTAGGTATTTGGAAGCAAAAGCTAAACAGAAAACTTCTGATTCTATTCGTGAGCTTATTGGTCTTCAGCCAACAGTAGCTACTTTAATAGAACTTGATGATGAGGGAAATATTTTATCTCAAAGGGAAGTTAATATAAGTGAAATTCAAATTGATGATATATTACTTGTTCGTCCGGGGGATAAAATTCCAGTGGATGGTGAAGTTATTGGCGGTCATTCTTATGTTGATGAATCCATGATTAATGGAGAGCCTATCCCTAAAGCTAAAAGAAATGGTGAGGAAGTATTTGCAGGTACTATTAATCAGGATGGTATTTTACATATTAAAGCCCAAAAAATTGGTAAACAGACAGTATTGTCCAATATTATTCGTTTAGTTGAAAAAGCTCAAAGTTCAAGACCTCCAGTTCAAAAAATAGCTAATACTGCAGTTAGTTATTTTATACCAACAATTCTCACAATAGCCGTTGTTGTGTTCTTGTTATGGTATTTTGTATTTGATTCTACTTTGTTATTTGCACTTACAACTTTAATTTCTATTTTGGTTGTTGCTTGTCCATGCGCATTAGGTTTAGCTACTCCAACTGCAGTGACAGTAGGTGTTGGTAGAGCTGCAGAGTTTGGTATTCTTATTAAGAATGGGGATACTTTAGAAAATGCTGGTAAAATTGATGTAGCAGCATTTGATAAAACTGGAACTATAACTGAAGGTCTTCCTGAAGTTGAAGATGTTATTAATTATGGGATTAGTGAAAATGAATTAGTTAGACTTGTAGCTAGTGTGGAAAAAAATTCCAATCATCCAATAGCTAAAGCAATTGTTAGAAAAGCAGATGAAATGAATTTAGAACTTAATCAAACTGACTTATTTGAAAATGTAACTGGTAGAGGTTTGAAAGCTCAAATTGATGGTAAAAATATTTTAGCAGGTAATAAAAAACTTTTAGAATCTCAGAATATTGAAATTCCTCAAAGTGTTTTAGATGAATATGAAGGTTTGGAAAATCTTAGTAAAACTATAATCCTGGTAGCTGTTGATTTAGAGGTTAAAGGTATATTAAGTTTATCTGATAAAATTAAAGCTAATTCAAAAAGAACTATTGAAGAATTACATAATATGGGTATTGAAACATACATGTTAACTGGGGATAATCAGAAAACAGCATTAAATGTAGCTCGTGAAGTAGGTATTGATAATGTTAAAGCTGGTGTTTTACCTGAAAATAAATTAGATGTTATTAAAAATCTTCAACATGAAGATAAAACTGTCTTATTTGTTGGTGATGGTATTAATGATGCACCTGCACTTACTCAAGCTAATATTGGTGTAGCTATGGGTAATGGAACAGATATTGCTATGGAAAGTGGAGATATTGTTGTAATGGAAGGTGATTTGGAAAATGTAGTTGCTGCTGTCCAGTTTTCTAAAAAAGTAATGACTAGAATTAAAGAAAATTTATTCTGGGCATTTGCATATAATGTTATTTTAATTCCACTTGCAGCTGGTGCATTGTATAGTAGTTTTGGAATAATGTTCATGCCAGAATGGTCTGCTCTTGCAATGGCATTAAGTTCAGTGACAGTTATATCATTATCCCTTGCTCTTAAAGGATATGTCCCTGAAATAAAAAAAGAAACAAGAAGTTAATTGATTTAATTATCAATTAACTCTATTTTTAATTTTCCAAGTTTTGGAGCTAAGAAATTATAGAATACAGCTAAAAGACCTCCACCTACAACTCCATTTATTAATCCACTAATAATGTTTCCTAATGCAGTGTAAGCATTTCCACCACTAACTAATGAAATAATAGCAAGAATAATATTGAATATTAAACTAATTGCAGTTAATACAATAATTAAACTAACTGGATTAATAGAATTTAATAAGGTCATTTCACCGTCTTTAGATAAATCTACAATAATTCCTTTTCCTTTACTTCCTAAGAAATTGTAAATGTAAGTAGCAATTAAAGTAAATACAAAACTTATAATGAAAACACCAACAATTACAAGTGCGATTACTGATGGTTGTGTTATCATCATTGCACCTTGATAAAGAGCAAATGCCATTACAGTTTGTCCACTAAACATTAAAGTTTGAATCATGGAAGTTGCAATTAAAGGAACGAATAATATTGCAAGTGCGTAAGCTAAAATAACAAGAATTGTTGAAATAATTGCTATAATAAGAGCTGTTGGCACAGTAGAAATCTTGGTAATTTCTTTATCATCTTTTAATTCTATAGTAATAGGATTCATCCTTTTTGTCAACCAATTGTAGAGATATCCTTCTGCAAATCTATTATATATAGAATACATTATGGTTCCAACAACTATTGCTGGGATGAAATAAGCTAAAACCCCAATATTCTGAGGATAAAGTATTCCCATTCCTATTAAAAGCACTATAGAAATTAAAACTGAGAATAATACTCCAATTCCAGTTCCGATAGTTGTATATGATGTTATATCAATTGATGTTAAATTTTTTACATCATCCATATTTTCACCTCAGTTTACATATATTCCATAATGTTATTTAAACCATTCTTTTGATTGTTCAAGTAATTCACTAATAATTGTTTTTGATGATCCGATATATGTATGTGGGTTCATGATTTTTTCAACATCTTCAGGAGTTAAATATTTTTGAACTTCCTCTTCTTCTAAAATAAGTTCTCCTAAAAGACCACCTTCTTTATTAGCTTTAATAGCATTTCTTCTTACAATTCCATATGCTGTTTGTTTTCCCATTCCACTTCTTGTAAGTTCAGCCATTAACCTTTCAGCCATAATTAATCCGTTGGTCATATTTAAGTTTCTTTCAATATTTTCATCATAAAATACTAAATTACTCATTAATTTGATAGTTAAATTAAGAATATAATCAGTTAAAATACAGCTTTCAGGGAACATTATTCTTTCACAAGAAGAGTTAGTTAAATCTCTTTCATGCCAGAGAGGGTTGTTGTCGAGTGCAGCATTTACGAAAGATTTTACAATTCTTGCAACACCACAAATACGTTCAGCAGTAATAGGGTTCATTTTATGAGGCATGGTACTACTACCTACTTGTTTTTCAGGGTCAAAGTATTCACCAAGTTCCATAAGTTCTGTTCTTTGCAAACTTCTGATTTCCAAACCGATTTTATCTAAGGTACTTGCAATATTAGCTAATGTTGAAATAAATTCTACATGGTTGTCTCTTTGAACAACTTGGTTTGTAATGGTTGCTGCAGGTAATCCTAATATATTAGCTACTTCTTTGTGGATTTTCCATCCATCTTCACCAAGAGCTGCAGTTGTACCTACTGCACCGTCCATCATAGCTACACAAACATTTTTCTGAGCATTTTCTAATCTTATGTATTGTCTATGAAGTTCATCAGCCCAGATACCAAATTTCATACCGTAAGTAGTTGGAAGAGCATGCTGACCATGAGTACGACCAATGCAGACTTTGTCCATATTTTCTTCTGCTAAGTCTAACATTATTTTAGTTAATCTTTCTACTTTTTCTTTTAATATTTCTATAGAATCATTTAAAAGTAAAGAGTTTGAACTGTCTACAACATCATTTGAAGTAGCTCCGAAGTGGACATATTCTCCAGCATCATTATCACAAACTTCTCCAATAGCTTTAACTAATGCTGCTATGTCGTGTTTAGTTTGAGCTTCAATTTCATCTACTCTTTCTAATTTAACATATTTTGTATTAGCTTTAGCAGCTATTTCATCAGCTACTTCTTGAGGGATAATTCCAAGTTTACCTTCTGCTTGAGCTAATGCTGATTCCACATCTAACTTTCTTTGTAATTTGTTTTCAGTTTCCCAAATGGATTTCATTTCAGGAGTACCATATCTATATTCAATTGGATGTATAGCCATTTTATATCATCTCAGTTTTATTTAATAATATTATTATTTGATTTTTTTAGTATTTTATATTATTCTTACTTAACTTTTTTTTAATTAAATTGTGGTTAAGTTTATAATATATGATTGTGATATATATTAGTAAATTATTTTTTACTAAGTATAAAAAACTTAGGTGATTTTTTGGAAACTAAAATTAAAGAATTTCGTAATGAAAAAGGATTAAGTCAACAAAAACTGGCGGACTTGACAGGTGTTACAAGACAAACTATTAATGCTTTAGAAAATGCTCGATATAATCCTTCTTTACTTTTAGCCTTTAGAATAACTAAGATTTTAGATAAAGAAAACATTGAGGATGTTTTCATCATTGGTGATGGTGAGTGAGAGATGATATTAGATATTTATAAAGATTCTTTTGAATATGCTTCTAAAAATGTTAAGAATCTCTTGATTTTAGGAGTGTTTTATTTATTCGGTTTCTTAGTCATTCCCATATTTTTTATTTTAGGTTACAATTATAGAATTGTTAAAATAGCTACTGAGGGAATGATTAATGGTAATGATGAACTTCCTGAATTTGAAGACTGGACTTTGATGTTTGTTGAAGGAATTAAATGTTTCGTAGTTTATGTAGCTTATGCAATTATTCCGATTATTATCTTTGCAGGTATTCTATTTGGCTGTAGTCAAATTAATAATCTTTCTTTACTTATTCTTGGATTTATTGTTGGGATTATTATTACATTAATATTTACATTATATTCCTTTTTAGCTATATCTCATATGGCTACTAATGATGGATCTATGAAATCCGCATTTGAGATTAAGGAAATAACCAACATTGCCAAGTCTATCGGTTGGGGAAGATGTTTCACAACATATATTGGAATGTTAATAATTGTTTTTGTAATTACAACAGTTGTAGTTGCTGTAATTGTAGCAATTTTAATGCTTTTAGGATTTGCAACTATTTCAGCAGTTCCTGTGATGAGTGTTGCTACTGCAACAGGAGTTATATCAAGTTTAATTGTTAATTTTGTAATAACATTTATTGTTATGCCTTATTTGCAAATATTCCAAAGTCGTTGCCAAGGTTTACTTTATAATATTAGGTGATTATTTCACCTCTTTTTTTATTTTTTAGGATTTAGTTATTATGTCTTCATTAAATAAGGCTATTAAACAAACAACTTTAATTGAATTATTAATTTTAATTTTGTGTTTTTATTCACTGCATATTGCTTTTAGTTTTCGTGGATTTGATTTAAATATGGAGTGGATGTATGTCCTTATTATTGTTTATGTTCTTATTAAATCTGGAAAATATAAAACAGAACCTAATTTAAATATTTTTTCAAAAATTAAATTTAAATATGTATTTTTAATTGTTATTGTAAATGTATTTTTTTCATATGGGATGCTTTACTTAGCAAACACTTTAAATTTAGGAAATCTGCTTGCTTTTAATTTAATTCCAAATTTAAAAGATATTGCTTTTGTTGGAGGTTTGATTGGAACTGTTTTAATTTCTCCTATTTCTGAGGAATTGATTTTTAGAGGTATTATTTTAAATAGGTTGAAATTAGTTGTTCCTGTAGATATGGCTATTTTAGTGTCTTCTTTATGTTTTGGTGTTCTTCATAGTTATGGAAGTATGATTTCTGCATTTGTTTTTGGATTATGTATGTGTGTCTTATATGTTAAGACAGATAATATTTTAGTGCCGATTTCTGCTCATATTATGAATAATTTCTTTGCAGAAGTTTTATTTTACCTGGATCATGATGCAATACTTTTCAGTAATGGTATTGTAATGACTGTGATTACTATTTTGGCGATTATATCTCTATATTTAATATTAAACTCTTTAAAGATGGAATTAAATTATTTGAATAAAAAATAATATTTTTATATATTCTAAAAATTAATTATATAATTAAAGGTGTTTTTGATATGGATATTAAAAAAATAGGTTTTGCAGTAATTATTGTGGGCTTGTCATTATGTGTGATGTTCATTGATTCTTATAAATACATGGTCTCTGCATTGACTGTTACTGTTTTTGGTTTTCTTATAACTTTGATAGGTTATTTATCTGCTGTTAAAAAACAAAAATTTATTAATGATAGGTTGGATGAGGATATTACAAGAGTTATACAGCCTTTGATAACTAAGTATTCTAATTTAAATAAGCAGTATTTGACTCAGTATTCTGGTGATGATTATGTTCAAAAAAGAATGGAGTTGAATCATAATTTAGAGATGGAACTTAAGGAAAATCTTCCTTATTTGGAAAGTAGGCAGATTAAAAAGATTGTCATTGATTTTAGTAAGGAGCAAAATAAATTATAATTTTTTTTAAAATAATTTTCAATGTACAAAAAAGTACAGCAAGGATTTAAATAGTACATTATTATAAGTATAATATATAAGAATAATTAATTAAGTGATGAAAATGTTTTCCCCAAGTCTGGAAGAAGTAAAAAAAATTGCAGAAAATAAACAATACAAACGTGTTCCAGTAGCTTATGAATTATATTCAGATATAGCTACTCCTATAGAAGTATTAAGAATCTTAAAAGAAATCAGTAAGCATTGTTATATGTTGGAAAGTGTTGAAGATTCTGAAAAATGGGGAAGATATAGTTTCTTGGGATTTGATCCTCTTTTAGAATTTACTTGTCAAAATGGTGTTGTTCAAATCAAGGGAGATAGTGATTTTGAAGATAGTTCTAAATTAACTGATGATGATAAAGTAGTTATTAAAACAGATAATCCTGGAGAAGTTATTAAAGATTTAATCAGAAAAAATAAATCTCCAAAATTAGATAATTTACCTCCATTTACTGGTGGTTTTGTAGGGTATTTTGCTTATGATTATATTAAATATGCAGAACCTTCCTTAAATTTAGATGCTGAAAATCAAGATCAATTTAAAGACATTGATTTAATGTTATTTGATAAGGTTGTTGCATTTGATAATTTTAAACAAAAAATAATTTTAATTGCAAATATAAAAACCGATAATCTGGATGAGAACTATAAAAAAGCTTGCAAAGAATTGGAAAAAATAGCTAAATTAATCAAAACAGGAAAAAAAGCAAAAATTGAACCATTAAAATTAAAATCAGATTTTAAACCAGTATTTTCACGTGAAAAATATTGTGAAATGGTTAATAAAGCTAAACATTATATTAAAGAAGGAGATATTTTCCAAGTAGTATTGTCAAACAGGATTGAAGCAGATATTTCAGGAAGCTTATTTGATACTTACAGAGTTTTAAGAACAACCAATCCTTCCCCATACATGTTTTATTTCTCAAGTGATGATATTGAGATAGCTGGAGCTTCACCTGAAACTTTAGTTAAATTAAATAATAGAAAATTATACACATTTCCATTAGCAGGAACAAGACCTAGAGGAAAAACAGAAAGTGAAGATTTGGCTCTTGAAGAAGAATTATTAAGTGATGAAAAAGAGTTAGCTGAACATAATATGCTTGTAGATTTAGGACGTAATGATATTGGAAAAATTTCTGAAATAGGTTCTGTAAATGTTGATAAATATCTTTCAATTGAGAGATTTTCACATGTAATGCATATTGGTTCAACAGTAACTGGAACTTTAAGGAAAGACTTGGATTCACTTGCAGCTATTGATTCAATTCTTCCAGCAGGAACATTATCCGGAGCTCCAAAAATCAGGGCTTGTGAAATTATTAATGAACTTGAAAATAATAAAAGAGGAATTTACGGAGGAGCTATTGGATATATTGATTTAAGTGGTAATGTAGATACTTGTATTTCAATTAGAATAGCTTTTGCACGTAATAATAAAGTTTTCATAAGATCCGGTGCAGGAATCGTAGCAGACAGTATTGCTGACAATGAATTTGACGAATGTTTAAATAAGGCTGCTGCAGTAATTGATGCTTTAAAAATAGCTGATGGGGGAATTTTATGATTTTATTAATAGATAACTATGACAGCTTTTCATATAATTTATATCAATTAATCGGACAGGTAAATAAGGATATTGTAGTTTATAGAAATGATAAAATAACTACTAATGAAATTAAAGATTTAAATCCCGAAGCTATTATTTTATCTCCAGGACCTGGAAGACCGGAAGATGCTGGAATATGTGTTGATGTTGTAAAAGAATTCTATGATAAAATCCCTATTTTGGGAGTTTGTCTTGGTCATCAGGTAATATGTGTTGCATTTGGAGGAGAAGTGTCATATGCAAGTAAATTAATGCATGGAAAATCATCTCTAATCAGATTAGATGATGATTCAATATTTAAAGATTTAAATAATGAGATTACTGTTGGAAGATATCATTCTTTAAGTTTAGTTGAAGACACATTACCTGAAGAGTTAAAAATAATTTCTCAGACAATTGACAATAAGGATGTTATGGCTGTTAAACATGAAAAATATAATGTTTATGGTCTTCAGTTCCATCCAGAATCTATATTAACACCTGATGGACTTAAAATAATTGAAAATTTCACAAATAAAATTAAGGAGGATAATTAAAATGATTAAAGAAGCTATTTTGAAAGTTGTAAATGGGAATAACTTAACTGCTGATGAAGCTTATGAAACAATGGATGAGATAATGTCTGGTGAAGCTAGTGAAGTTCAGATGAGTGCTTATTTGACTGCTTTATCAATGAAAGGTGAAACTATTGAAGAAATTACAGCTTCTGCAAAAGCTATGAGGGCACATTGTGTAAAACTGTTAAATGATAAGGAAGTATTGGAGATTGTTGGAACAGGTGGTGATGGATCCAATAGTTTTAACATATCAACAACTTCTTCAATTGTAATTTCTGCAGCAGGAGTTCCAGTAGCTAAACATGGAAACAGGTCTGCATCAAGTAAATGTGGTGCTGCCGATGTTTTAGAAGCATTAGGTGTTAATATTTACATTGAACCTGAAAAAAGTTTAGAAATATTAAAAGAAATTAATTTATGTTTCTTATTTGCTCAGAATTATCATTTAGCTATGAAGTTTGTAGCTGGAGTCAGAAAGGAATTGTCTATAAAAACAATTTTCAATATTTTAGGACCACTAACAAATCCTGCAGGAGCTTCAATGCAGGTATTGGGGGTTTATGATGATGCACTTACAAAACCACTTTGTGAAGTTCTTAAAAATTTAGGTGTTAAATCTGCATTATCTGTATATGGGCAGGATGGATTAGATGAAATCTCAGTTAGTGATAAAACATCTATTTGTGAACTTAAAGATGGTGAGTTAAAATGTTATGAAATTGCACCTGAAGATTTTGGAATGGAAAGGTGTTCCAAGGAAGATATTGTAGGTGGGGACCCTCAAGAAAATGCACAAATTACATTATCTATTTTAAATGGTGAAAAAGGACCTAAAAGGAATGCTGTTGTTTTAAATTCAGCAGCTGCATTATATGTTGCTGGTAAGGTAAATTCTCTTGAAGAAGGTGTTAAATTAGCTGGTGAAATTATTGATTCTGGTAAGGCTAAAGAACAACTTGAAAAATTCATTAAATACACAAACAGTTGATTATAATGTTGGATAAAATAGTTGAAAAAACAAAGAAAAGAGTAGATGATGCTAAAAAGATTAATTCTTTAGATAGGCTTAAATTTAAATTACTTAATAAGGATGTTCGTCTGAATTATCCTTTTAAAAAAGCTTTAAGTGGTGATGATATTAGTATTATTGCTGAAGTTAAAAAAGCATCTCCATCTAAAGGTTTAATTGCAGAGGATTTTGATTATGTAGCTATTGCAAAAGAATATGAAAAAGCAGGGGCTTCAGCTATTTCAGTTTTGACAGAACCTTATTTTTTTCAAGGGTCTGATGATTATTTAAAAGAAATAACTGAAAATGTTAGAATTCCAGTACTTAGAAAAGATTTTGTTGTTGATGAGTATATGGTTTATGAAGCTAAATTACTTGGTGCTTCTGCAGTATTATTAATTGTAGCTATTTTATCTGATGAACAGTTGGAAACATGTTTAACTGTAGCTCGAGTTTTAGGAATGTCTGCTGTTGTTGAAGCTCATGATGAAACAGAAATTAAAAGGGCAATTGATGCTGGAGCAGATATTATTGGAGTTAATAATAGAAATTTAAAAGATTTCAGTGTTGATATTGAAAATAGTATTCGTCTACGAGGATGTGTTGGTGAAGATATTATATTTATTTCTGAAAGTGGTATCAAAACAAAAGAAGATGTTGCTAGATTAAAAGAAAATAATGTTGATGCAGTTTTAATTGGTGAAACTTTAATGAAAGCAGAGGATAAAGAAGCTATGATTAAGGAGTTGAAGAATGGTTAAAATTAAAATCTGCGGACTTAAAAGATTGGAAGATATTGACATTGTAAATAACTATAATCCAGATTATATAGGTTTTGTCTTTGCTGAAAGTAAAAGAAAAATAAGTCACAGCCTTGCAAAACAAATGAAAGAAAAACTTTCTAAAAATATTCAAAGTACAGGTGTTTTTGTAAATGCTGATTCTCAAGAAATTCTAAAACTTTATAGTGATAATGTAATTGACATAGCACAGCTTCATGGAAATGAAAATGAAGAATATATTAAAAATCTAAAAGAAAAAACAGATTACAAACTAAAGATTATTAAAGCTATTGAAATGTCTGAAGATGTTGATTTACATAAATATGATAATTCATTAGCTGATTATTTATTGCTTGATAGTGGGAAAGGTTCTGGTCAAAGGTTTGACTGGCGTCTGATTAAAGAAGATTTAAAAAAAGAATTCTTTTTAGCAGGTGGATTAAATAGTGAAAATATTTCCCAAGCTATTAAAGAATTTAAACCATATGCTATTGATTTAAGCAGTGGTGTGGAAACAGACGGATTTAAAGATGAGAAAAAAATAAAAAAAGTCATGGAGGCTAAAAACATGAACAACGGAAGATATGGGGAGTATGGTGGACAATACATCTCTGAAACATTAATGAATGAGTTAATTTACTTGGAAGAACAATATTATCACTACATGAATGATCCAGAATTCGTAGAAGAATTAAATACACTTCTAAAAGAATATGCTGGAAGACCTTCTTTATTATACTATGCGAAACGAATGACAGAAGATTTGGGTGGAGCTAAGATTTATCTGAAGCGTGAAGATTTAAATCACACTGGAGCTCACAAAATCAACAATGTACTTGGTCAAGTATTATTAGCTAAGAAAATGGGGAAAACAAGAGTAATAGCAGAAACAGGAGCAGGTCAACATGGAGTAGCTACTGCAACAGCAGCTGCACTTTTAGACATGGAATGTGAAGTATATATGGGAGAGTTAGACACTCAACGTCAGGCACTAAATGTTTATAGGATGGAATTACTTGGAGCAAAAGTTCATCCAGTAAAATCAGGAACAAAAACATTAAAAGATGCAGTAAATGATGCATTTAGAGATTGGATTGGAAGAGTTCATGATACAAATTATGTAATTGGATCTACAATGGGTCCTCATCCATTTCCAATGATAGTTAGGGATTTCCAGGCAGTAATAAGTGCTGAAGCTCGTGAACAATTCTTAGAAAAAGAAGGTAAACTTCCAAATGCAGTTTTAGCTTGTGTTGGTGGAGGAAGTAATGCAATGGGAGCATTTTACAACTTCATTGATGATGAAAAAGTTAAATTAATTGGATGTGAAGCAGGAGGTCAGGGAATAGACACTCCATACCATGCAGCAGCCTTAACTAAAGGACAAATCGGAATTTTCCATGGAATGAAATCAATATTTAATCAGGGAGAATACGGACAAATATCAGAAGTATACTCAGTTTCAGCAGGTTTAGACTATCCTGGAGTAGGGCCGGAACACGCACACTTAAGAGATATTAAAAGAGCAGAATATGTTCCAATTACAGATGAAGAAGCAGTAAATGCTTTCGAATATTTATCAAAAACAGAAGGAATTATTCCAGCTATTGAAAGTGCACATGCAGTAGCATACGCTATGAAAATAGCACCAAAAATGGATAAAGATGAAATTATAATGATATGTCTTTCAGGAAGAGGAGATAAAGATGTTGCATCAATTGCAAAATATAGGGGAGTTGAATTAAATGAGTAAAATAGCAAATGCATTTAAACATGAAAAAGCATTTATCGGATTTTTAACTGCAGGAGATCCAACAGTTGAAAAAACAGTAGAATATATTTTGGCAATGGAAGAAGCAGGCTGTGATTTAATAGAAATTGGAATTCCATTTTCCGATCCCATGGCTGAAGGAGTTGTAATTCAAGACGCAAACATAAGAGCATTAAAAAACAATACAACAACTGATGATGTATTTGAAATAGTTAAAAAAGTCCGTCAAAAAACAGACATTCCATTAATATTTTTAACATACATCAATCCGGTTTTCTTCTACGGGTATGAAAAATTCTTTAAAAAATGTGGAGAATTAGGAATTGATGGAATTATTTCACCAGACTTACCTTACGAAGAAAAAGGAGAAATTGCAGATATAGCAGCAGATAATAATGTTGATGTTATTTCACTAATTGCTCCAACCTCAAAAGAAAGAATTCAAAAAATAGCTAGTGATGCAACAGGATTTATCTATGTTGTTTCTTCATTAGGCGTAACTGGAATGCGTAGTGAAATAAAAACCGACTTGGAATCTATTTTAACTGATATTCGTGCAGTTAGCGACCTGCCCCTAGCAGTTGGATTTGGTATTAACACACCTGAACAAGCATCCAACATAGGAAAAATAGCTGATGGAGTAATTGTAGGCAGTGCCATTGTAAAAATCATTGAAGAACATGGTGAAAATGCAACAGAACCACTAAAAGAATATGTATCAGCTATGAAAAAAGCATGCAATGAATAAAATAAAGGGAAATATAATCTTTTTCCTTTATTGTACAAATTTTTTAAAAAATCAGAAAAAAAGATAGTTATAAAACTAAATATCATATTTTGTTAAAATCAATCAAAATATTAATTGAAGAGAGATTTTGTGTTTTTATGCTTATTAATGATTTTATCTCTCTTTATATTTAAGTTTATTTTCTAATTTTAACTTATTTCCAATAAAATTTTTTCATATAATTATTTTAAAAAAATAAACAATAATTTACTAAAATTAGACAAAATAAATAAGTTTAACGAAAGTTTAATTTAAAATAAAAAAGAAAAAAATTTGAGAGTTTTAGGACACTCCCTAAATTTTATTTTATCAGAAGAAATTTACTAAATTGCAGTAAATTACAGACAATTAATAAAAAAGCCCAGACCATGAAAATATATAAAATATTAAAAATGTAAATCCTAAGCAAATATAATTTGCATATCTGCAATAATCCCAATAATTTTTAAATTCTGTTAAGTCCCATGGGAGTATTTTATTCCAGAAATCAATGTATAATGTCATTGTGAATAAAATGAATGCGATTATCGTCATGATTACCAGATAAATTATGGGCGTATGAGAAATCCCTGTAATATATTCATTTATCACATAAAAAGATGATCCGACTGAGGCAAATCCGCAGATAGATCCTCCTTCACAAGTAAGTATATTGATAAATCTTCGTAGTTTTACGGGGTCTGGGTCTTCTTCAAATTTGGGTTCAAACATTTTCCAGTATTTTTTTCTTCGGATGAATATGAAAGTTGTTGTATATATTATGGGAAAAGCTATACAAAACCCTGGCAATGTTGCGTTTAATCCTATAAGAACTATTAAAAAGCAAGTGGGGGTGCTAAGTCCTCTTGTTAGGTTTTCTAATGCATATCCATCAAATGAAAATTTGTCTGGTCTGATTTTACAATATAAATTGTAATGTCTGTCTATTTTTTTTAGGAATATTTTAAATATCCATTCAGGTATCCAAAAACTGATTCCAATTACAAATACTGGAATAAAATATTCATAATTCTGTCTAAAAGTCATCATAACTGAAAGGAAAAGGTAAAAGAATGTTACAATTATAATTTGAAATATAACATTTATTTTCCTTTCTTTATCAGTTAACTCATCAATAGAATAATGAAATGTAAAAGTTTTTATAAATCTAACCATTTTTAAACATCCTTATTTAAAATGATAAATAAAATATTAAATTTTATTTTATCAGATGAAATTTGCTAAAATTACAGTAAATTACAAACAATTAAAACATTAGTATCACATTATATTAAAATATTAAAAATGTAAATCCTAAGCAAATACCATTTGCAACAGTACAATAATTCCAATAGTTTTTAAATTCTGTTAAGTCCCATGGGAGTATTTTATTCCAGAAATCAATGTATAATGTCATTGTGAATAAAATGAATGCGATTATTGTCAGTATTACCAGATAAATTATTGGTGTATGAGAAATCCCCATAATATATTCATTTATCAAATAAAAAGAAGATCCCACAGACATCATTCCACAAATCACTCCTCCTTCGCCAGAAAATATGTTGATAAATTTTCGTAGTTTTATGGGGTCTGGGTCTTCTTCAAATTTGGGTTCAAACATTTTCCAGTATTTTTTTCTTCGGAGGAATATGAAAATTACTGTATAGATCATGGAAAAAGCTACACAAAACCCTGGTAATGTTGCTTTTATTGCTATAAAAAAGATTAAAAATGATGAAGAAACACTAATTCCTCTTATTAAATTTTCTAATGCATATCCATCAAATGAAAATTTATCTGGCCTGATTTTATCATATACATTGTAATATTTGTCTATTTTTTTTAGGAATATTTTAAATATCCATTCAGGTATCCAAAAACTGATTCCTATTATAAATATTGGAATAAAATATTCATAATTCTGTCTAAAAGTCATCATAACTGAAAGGAAAAAGTAAAAAAATGTTACAATAATAATTTGAAATATAACATTTATTTTCCTTTCTTTATCAGTTAACAAATCAATAGAATGATGATATATGAACGTTTTTATAAATCTAACCATTATTCTTCTCCCCAAATATCATCCATTACTTTATTGGATGCTGTTTTTAACATGTTAACTGGATTTTCAACATTCACATACCATAAACCTTCAGCTATTGCATGATTTAACTTAGTATTCTTACTATGTCTAACAAAATAATTCACTGCATTACTACCTGCTTTACCAACAATAACATCAGCACCAACACCAAGCCATGCATTTCTATCCATTGGATTTTTAAATATCCCATTAGACCATAAGCTTGATCCTACTTTAAGTGCAATTGCAGCCATTGCAAATTCTGGAAACGCAATTGTAAATCCTATGATTGCAACAGAGACTCCAACATCCAATGTAAAAGACAACATGGTTTTTGCTCGTTCATCCCATCCTAATTGGTCACAAATGTATCCTGCCATATCATCAGGTGATTTAATAACATTATATACATTTATTAAATTGTCACAAAAAGCTCCAATATCTAAAAATGAAAAATTACTGAGATATACTCCTCCATTTTGAGTTTGATTCATCGAAATATCCGGCCTAATTAAACTACCTACACTACCCCTAATTAGATTAAAGATTAATGTTGCAGAATCATCAGATAATCCTAATGTAAGATTACTTGATGAAATATTGCAATACATGTTTTTATCATTAATCAAACCATTAATAACTTCTTTAACACCACAAGTACTATTTCCTCCATGTAAATACATTACATATTCTTCTAATACACTAGCTTTTAGATAATAATCATTATTTGCCTTATAAGATGCAAAGTTATCTCCTTTAAAATCTAATGTATCTTTATCATCAAAATTTACACCATCTAATCCTATGTTGGTTCTTGTCATTCCTGTAGATCCACCAAATCTAAACCATGTTACATAGTAAGTTTCACTTATTTCATCTGCTAATTTATCAGATAACCACCTATATGCAAGATTTGTTAGGTATGCATTGTATGCAACATATTCTGCTTGTGTATTAAAATTATCATGGTTTAAGTTTTGTGCTAAAACATCATCAGTTACTTTAATATTTTCAATATTTAAAAAGCTTTCTACTGTTTCATAACCTAAATTGGAATTCCAATTCATACTTTTTAATTTATTATCATAATTAGTATCACCATACCTTAAAGTTTTAACACTAATTGAATTTATTTTACTCCAATATCCTGGATTTATGATAGTTAAGTCTGTAGTTATGCTATTATAGAATTTATAATTAGAATTAAACCCTAAATTAGTTAAGAATGTTTTTGTAGTTTGAGTTGTTAACTCTGATGTAAAATAAAATGTAGCAACAGAAATTTCATTTTGCATCAATGTTACATTTTCTATTTGTTTACTGAAGTATTTTTTACCATCATATATTGCATCAAAACGTGTTATATTATTCTTTTTATAACCATAATATTTAATTAAAACATACCTTCCATCACTGAACAATGAAAATCCACTACAATTAACTTCAGAATCAGAGTTAATAATTTGAATGGAATTAGTATTGGTTAATGAAATGAAATATAATTTATTATAATCTAGTTTAGTAACTTCTGTAGCAGTATAATCATAGCCAAATTTGTATATTTGGTTATTTTTGTATATTCCTATTTCTCGACCATAAGGTACTAAATAATCTTTATTATTATGTCTTATGGAAGTTTTCAAAGACATGTTTACAGTATAAATAATATTTGGACTATATGAAACATTTAACAATAAATATTTCAAACAAGAATCATATTTATTATCATTATTAAAATTACAAAAAACATTATATTTTCCTTTATCTAAATTTATTTTTAGTTTAAACACTCCATTGTTGTCTGTTGTCTTAGTATATGTTACACCATTAACTTGTATATGGCATGTAGCATTAGCAATTGGATTTCTAATACTATCTCTAAGAATACATGTTAAATATTCTCCTTTTTCATGAACTACAGTGTCTAGTACTTCAATATCTGTGCTAATATTATTGGATACTACATAAATAGTAGATGAACCATAACTATCTAAATATTCGTTATCATCTTTAAATTGATAGAATATTTTGTATAGTCCTGGATTTAAATTAATAATTGTACTGATAATTCCTTTGTTGTTTGTTGTTTTTTCAAATGTTTTTATAAGATTAAAGTGAGAATCCAATATCTTAAATTGAACTAATTTATTAGATAATACTTTGTTATTTGATGATAACGTGATTGTGAAATTTTCTCCACTATTTATTATCAAGTCATTTCCAGTTATTTTTGTTTTATTTTTAATAAATAATTCTGCATTGCTTATTACTGAATTATAATATTTATTTCCATTAAAAATACAAACAACATTATATTTTCCATTTGTTAAGTTAAGATTAATTGATACAAAACCAGCATTGTTTGTTTTTAAATTGTATTGTTTATTATTTATTTTTAATAGGATTATTTGGTTTGGAAGTGGATTTTCATAGTGATCTTTTAGATATAATTTAAAAGGATTTCCTTCAGAAATTACATTACTTGTAATTATGATTGGTTGTGTCTTGTTTACATTTAACATTTGATTTTTTTCTATTGCAGAATATTTCCCCTCATTTTTAAATGTTGCAGTTATTTTATATGTTCCCAATATTAACTTAACATCAAAATCAACATATCCCCATAAATCAGTTTTTCCAGTGTAAAGTTTTCCTAAAACAGACAAGAAAACAGTTTTATTGAACAATCCGAAACCTTGATTATCAGTTAGTTTTAGAGAAATGGTCGAATAACCATAATTTTGATTAATATTTGTAAATTCAAGTTCAACGTGAGAATTAGAAGTGAAATTAGGATTCATAATATCTGCACTACCAGAATTTAAGTAATTAAATGTGAAATTTATGTATTGTATTGGATATTGTTTAATTGGCCCATTATAAGTTAAACTAGTGCTTGTTAAGTTGGAATATAAATTTCCTTGGGAAAATTCAGTTATAGTATTTGTTTTCCAATTATTTACAAATCCAAATGAATTTCTATAACTGGATGTGTCTGCAACGTACCACCAATCACCTATTAAAACTTGACTCCATACATGATTAAAGTTTGCTGAAGAAAATTGGACTTTTCCTGAATTATATTTAACTGGTATATTACATGCTCTACAAAGTGCAACAAACAAATTAGTTTTATCAACATAATTTCCTTTATTATTATCTAAAACATAATCTACACCTCGTTTAATAGGATAATAACCTTCATAAGGTATGTTTTGAACATAAACATATAATGCTATAGTTTTATCTAAGGTGGAGCTCATGTGATTTACTAAGTTATTCGCTAAGTTTTCTATTCTTTGTGTAATTTCACAATCAGTATCATTAGCTAAATATAATTCTAAATTAGTATCATAATTATATTCATTCAGTCCTTTACCAAACTGAGTAATTTCACTTAAATCATCAAAATTAATATAACTGTAGTTTAAGACTGCTGATGTGAAGTTACATTGTGAAGGGAATGTATTTGTTAAGTTATAAAAACTTAATATTTTTGCACATGCATATGTGTATGTTTTAAAGTCTATTACATTATCCATTAATGTCATATTATTAGGCATATATCCATTTATATTAGCAAACAGTACAATAGAATTAAACATGCTTGTGTAAGTATATTGGCTTAACTCAAGATTAGAATAATGATCTTCATATACTATATTTTTTGATAAATGTGGAACTTGTAAATTGGATTCATTTATTCCATTATTGATATTATTAATAATATTCGCCATCAAATATGAAAATTCAAATATAGTCAATTGTTTTCCAGAAACATTAATTTTATCTGGTAAAATCAAATAATTGTTAACATGATTTTTTAAATCTATAGCTGAATTTATAATATTTTTAAATGATACTATATGTGATTTGTTAAAGCAAATATTGTTAGAAAATATTGTGCTTTGATTTGTAATTGTAATTTTATTTGATATTTCTAATCCTCCATATTGGATAGTTACAATATATTCTCCAACATTTAAATTTAGATTCAAATAGGCCATTCCCTGATTATCTGTTGTCTCATGGTAAAATACACCATTAATATTATATGTTAATGTTTCATTTGAAAGTGAATTTCCTTGATTATCTACTAATCGTGTAGGGAAAATACAATTCTTGGTTTTATTTGATGTTAAATCATTTGTTATTATTCTTGATAATACATTAATATTGTTTCCAATTGCATAACCATTATACATTGTAGTTATAATATGATCTCCAGGTATTAGATTAATTGCTATGCTACAATAACCTTGATTATCAGTTTGTCTTGTGTATAATATGCCATTAATATTAAATGTTACATTTTCTCCAGCTTTTACAGGATTTCCATCACTTCCAATAATTCTTACTATGAATCTTGATGAGTTTCCATGATATTTAATTAAATCATGGTTTTCAATTATTGGGCTGTTAACTGTGATGTTGTTTCCTTTTGCCTCACCAGTGATTGGATTCATGTTTGTAATTATATATTTTCCAGGATCTAAATTTATATTTAATTTTGCCACACCATTATTGTTAGTTGTTCTTTTATAAATTATACCATTTATGTTAAATGAAACTTCAGTATTTGCTAAAGGAGCTCCTTGTGTATTTAAGAATAGTACATTAAATTGTGTGTCGTTTAAATACATTTTAACAATATCATTACTTTGTATCGTTGTTTTAACAATTACGTTAGTGGTTGCATTAGTATTTTTATGATTTGTAGTTTCCTCATAATAAACACCAACTGAATAGGTTCCTGGAAGTAAATTAATATTTATAGAAGCTATTCCTTGATTGTTGGTTGTTCTTGTATAATTTTTGTTATTTATCTCAAAAATTATGTTTTGATTTGAAAGTACATTATTGAATTCATCTTTTAAAATTATATTTAATGATTCATTACTTCCATAGAACTTTGTTAATTCATTTATTATTAATATTGTATTGGATTGTTCTTTGATTATGATTGTTTTTGAAACAGAACTATTACTATAATAATCATCTCCGTCAAAAACAATAGTGATGGTATATGTTCCAGGATTTAAGTTAATATTATTTAATGTTGCTAAACCATTATTGTTTGTTGTTTTAGTGTAAG
The DNA here is from genome assembly GCF_934746965.1 of uncultured Methanobrevibacter sp. Classification (NCBI taxonomy): domain Archaea; kingdom Methanobacteriati; phylum Methanobacteriota; class Methanobacteria; order Methanobacteriales; family Methanobacteriaceae; genus Methanobrevibacter; species uncultured Methanobrevibacter sp. The sequence goes on from NZ_CAKVFS010000001.1 coordinate 119,312, forward strand.
TAACTCCATTTACTGTAAATTTTACAGTTTTATCTTTTAATGGATTGTTATTTGATTTTAAAGATATATTATACATTATACTTGATTGTGGTGGAATTACTAGATTATTTGCAATTATATTTGTTGTTTTTTTATTAATTGTTAAAGTTCTAGTTATAGTTGAACTTAAATAATCCAAATCCCCATCAAATGAACAAGTGATTGTATATGTTCCTGCTTTAAAATCACCACTTAAAAACGCATAACCTTCACTATTGGTAACACTATTATACGTTACTCCATTTACTTTAAAATTAATAGTTTTACCTGTTAAAACAGTATTTCCACTTGTTAATTTAACTTTAAAATTGTTAGAATCACCATAATATTTAATTAAATTTTCTCCAGTTAATGTTGTTGCTAAATGCTCTTTTATAGTTACAGTTTTAGAAATGGATGTGCTTTTATAGTAGTCATCCCCATCATAGACCACATTAATGTTATATGTTCCCACTTCAAGATTAATATTTAAATATACATAACCATTGTTATCGGTTATTTTATCGTATGTTACACCATTGATTGTTAGTTTTATGTTTTTGTTGGTTAATGGGTTTCCATTAGATACTAAACGAGCAATGAATTGGTCAGTTGCATTGTAATATTTAGTTAGGTCATTTGCTGTTAAACTACTTGTTTTTTTATTTACAGTTATGGTTCTTGTGATGGTGGAGCTTTTATATGGTAGTTCACTATTAAATGAAACGACTATGGTGTATGTGCCTGCAAGTAAGTTAACATTTAATTTTGCATAACCATCGCTATCAGTAACTCTAACATAATTAACACCATTTACTTTAAAGTTAACATTTTTACCAATTAAAACATTGTTATTGGAGGTTAATTTAGCATTAAAACTAGTACTGTCACCATAATATTTAACCAGATTATCTGCGCTTAGTGTTGTGGTTAACCAGTCTTTAACGGTTACGGTTTTAGAAATAGATGTGCTTTTATAATAATTATCACCATCGTAGACTACATTGATAGTGTAAGTTCCAATTTCAAGATTAACATTTAAATATACATAACCATTATTGTCAGTTATTTTATTGTATGTCACACCATTTATTGTGAGTTTTAAAGTTTTATCTTTTAAACCCTGATTATTATAAGTTAAACGAGCACTAAACTGATCACTAGCACCATGATATTTAACTAAATTATTTGCACTCAACACAGCAGTTTTTTTATTCACAGTTACTTGGGTGGTTATGGTTATTGGATTATAGTATGTATCACCAGGATAATGTATGGTTGCTTGGAAAGTTCCTGCAAGTAAATTAATATTCAATGATACAATACCATTACTGTCACTTGTGCGAGTGTATGTGGCTCCATTGATGGATATGGTTACATCTTTGTTGGTCATGGCTTGGTGGTTATTGTCTTTTAAGTAAATTTTAAGAGGTGTTGTATCTCCATAATATTTAACTAAACCATTAGATGATAAATTTGGGTTTAATTTACCTGAAACCATACTGATGGTTCTTGTTCCAGATGTTGATGAATAATAAGAATTTCCTTTGAAAGTAAATGTTATTGTGTAAACTCCATTGTTCAGGTTTATATTTAGCCGAGCATAACCGTCACTATCTACTATCCGATTATAATTAACTCCATTTATGTTAAAAATTACTGTTTCACCTTCTAGTGGATTTCCATAGTTATCCATCAATCTAACAACAAACGGTAATCCTTTATGATTTAAAACAAAATCTTGCGAAACAAAATAACATCCATCTTGTGATGATAGTTTAAGGTTATTACTATTTAAAAAGTCTTCAAAAGTTGTAAAGTTAATATCTGTTATAGTTTTATTAAAAAAAGGTCGATCAATTTTAATTTTATCAATATCTTGCGAATCATTCATATAATAATCAGAGTCATCAGTATCAATGTCTAATTCTTCAGTTATCTTAATCTCTACATCATTGTCTATTTGTATATTTTCATCATTTGTAGCATTTATCTCAGTAGCATATGTAGTATTTATTAAAGTAAATAAAATCAATGATAAAATCAGTATTTTAAATACTTTTGACGATATGGTCTTACACATCATTATTATCCTCTCCTATTACTTCATGATTAAAAATAATATAAAAAAATATATAAAACTTTCTATTTAAATCGCTCAACAGTTATCTAATTAAAATAACAAAAAATAGCCAGTTTCACAAAATGACAATGTGTTTTTAAAACACGGGTATAAAATGGATAGTCTATTTTTATAAATTATTCAAATATAGTTATTTTAAAATACATGATATAAATATTAGAATTATAAATTTTTAGTTTGTTTGTAATTTGGAGAGTTAAATGTATTAAATCATGGTTATTTTCACTGTTGGTGGAATAAAGTTTTTTTTTAAAGTATATTAAATAATATTAATGATTTTTAAGCATGTTAAAGTAATATTTCAAATCAAAATAATTATTTGTTAATAAAAACTTTCGAATTATTTATCATCTAAGAACATACTAACCTAACATTTTATAAGTAAGAAAAATAAAAATATAAATATTTATTAATAATTAATAAATTCTTATTAGAGGATTATATATGTTCAAAGCGGAATTAAGTGATTCTAGTATATTAAAAACCAGTTTTGATGCTATTTCATCAATTGTGGATGAAGTGCAAATTCAAACTGATAGTGAAGGTATGAGGTTAGATGCCTTAGACCGTAGTCATATAACATTTGTACATTTAGAATTAAAAGCAAGTTTATTTGATGAGTATGTTTGTGATGTTCCTGAAAAGATTAATATTGATACTGGGGAATTCATGAGTGTTCTTAAACGTGCAAAATCTCAAGATAGAGTTATTATGTCTTTAGATGAAGGTAATTTCATTATTACTTTTGAAGGTGATGCTACAAGAACTTTCAAAATAAGATTAATCGATATTGAATATGATAATCCTACTCCACCTGATCTTGAACATCCTGCATCTTTCAAAGTTCATTTTGCAATTTTAAAAGATGCAATTAATGATATTGATATTTTCTCAGATAAGATTGCATTACAAGTTGATGAGGATTACTTCAGAGCATCTGCTGATGGTGAATTTGGTGATGCTAGTGTTAAGTATCTTCATGGTGAAAATATTGATACTCAGGAAAAATCTTTATTTTCCTTGGACAAAATTAGGGAAATGCTTAAGGCAGATAAATTCTCTGAAGAAGCTGAAATTGGTTTAGGTACTGATATGCCATTAAGGTTAACTCTTAATATGGTTACTGGTGATGGTAAACTTAGTTTCTTACTTGCTCCAAGGTTAGAGTCTGATGAATAATTTTTCATCTAAAAACTTTTTTTTATTTTTATATTAAATTCCTTAAGAGATGGTATTAAGTGGATCAATTCTTTCAACAATTGCGTAAAATTCAAAAAAAAGAGCGTAGTAATGGTACGTTAGCTCGTGTAGAAGAATCTTTTTATAAGGATATTCATAATTATTTAGATGAGTTAAGAACCCATATTGGTAATGATCCATTTGCTGCTGAGCAATATCTTTTGAAAGATACTCAAAGAATAGCTACTGAGATTTGTGAAAGACGTGAGCATAAGATTACTGATGCTGCAGTTATGAATATTCATAGGTCTTATCATTTATTTGCAGGTAAACCTCAATTTGATTTAATTGATACAACTCCTCTTAATTTAACTCCTGAAGAGGAAAAATTTTATTTTTCTTTAATTGATACTTTAACAAATCATAGAAAAAGCATTTCTCTTGAAAAATTATCTTCTGATGATAAGGATGATGAAGTTACAGTTGAAGAGACTCCAAAACCTAAGGAAGTTCAAAATAATGCTACTTTGGATGATGAAGTTAAAATTACTCGTGATGAAGTTAAATCTCCAGATGATGATGTTTTAAATAGAATTGATCAAATTGCTAATGCTAAAGTAATTACTGATGAGAAGGTAGAGCCAATTGAGAAACAAATTCAAAAATCACAGCGTAATGTTGAAGATGATATTTCTGAATTGGCAAAAGATAATGATCAGTTTATTGATTTGGAATCTAGGAAAATAGCTAAGGATTCTGAATTGGTTACTATGCTTGTGTTTGATGATGTTGATTCAATTGTTGGTGTTGATGAGAAGATTTATGGTCCATTCAGACCTCAGGATTTAGTGGTTTTACCTAAAATCAATGCTCGGATTTTTGTTAAAAATCATAAGGCTCGTTTTGTTAAAATCTAAACCTTTAAATATTGTAAGGAATATAAATACAAATCGTATCTATTTGTGATAATAAGAAATTATATTTTATATAATTTGGATTTTTGCTTTGTGTAAACGGGATATGTTACAGTACAGTTTTAATCCTCTAGATCTTAGATATGATTTTTCAGACTAGATAAAATTCTCATTTAGATTTATAATAATTTAATTAATCGGACACTTTTTAGTGTAAAATTTAATGGTGGAAATATGAAAATACCAAAAGAAAAAAGAACTTACTGTCCACATTGTAAAAAACACACAATGCATGAAGTACACACTGCTAAAAAAAGAAAAGCAAGTGAGTTAAAATGGGGACAAAGACAATTTAGACGTGTAACTGCTGGATATAGAGGTTACCCAAGGCCTTTACCTGCTGGAAACAAACCAGTTAAGAAATTAGATTTAAGACTTAAATGTAAAGAATGTGGTAAATCCCAAATTAAAAAATCATTCAGAACAGGTAAAGCAGAATTTGTAGCTAAATAAGGTGGTTAACATGGTTAGTAAAGGTAGAGGAAACTTTTTAAAAGTAAAATGTTTAGATTGTGACAATGAACAAATCATCTTTGATCGTGCTGCATCAGATGTAAAATGTATCATTTGTGGTAAAACACTTGTCAAATCTCGTGGTGCTAAAGCTAAAATTATGGCACATATTGATAAAGTTTTAAACTAGATTTAATTAAAATTTTTTTAATCTAGCTTATTATTTTTTCTATTTTTTTTTAAATTTTTATTTTATTTTTGGTGATTATATGGTAAGAAAAAGTCAAGAATGGCCTGATGAAGGAGAACTTATTATTGGGACTGTTTATAAAGTTCTTAACTATGGGGCTTTCGCAAAATTAGAAGAATACCATGGTAAAGAAGCTTTTATTCATATTTCTGAGGTATCTTCTGGTTGGGTAAAAAATATTAGAGACCATGTAAGAGAAAATCAAAAAATAGTTTGTCGTGTTCTTAGAGTAAATCCTAAAAAAGGACATGTTGATGCTTCTTTAAAAAGAATTAGGGAAGACCAAAGAACTAAAAAAATCCAGCATTGGAAGATTGAACAGAAAGCTGAAAAATTCTTAGAATTATCTGCTAAATCATTAAATAAATCATTAAATGATGCTTATGATGAAGTAGGTTATGAACTTATGGATATTTTTGGTGATGTTTACGGTGCTTTTGAAACAGCAGCTGATGATGGTGCAAAATCTCTTACTGATGAAGGTATTTCTCAAGAGTGGGCTGATGCTATAACTGAAATAGCTAGTAAAAATATTACTCCTCCTGAAGTTCATATTAGTGGTTATGTTGATATTGAAACTTTTGTCCCAAATGGTGTTGACGTTATTATTGAAGCTCTTAAAGCAGCTGAAGATAACGGTGATGCTGAGGAAGAAATTAAGGTTCAGTGTGTTGGTGCACCAAGATATAGAATAACTGTTAGATCTACTGATTACATTTTAGCTGAAAAAGCTCTTAAAGCAGCAGCTGATAGATGTATTGAGGTAGTTGAAGCTTCTGAAGGAAATGGTTCTTTCTTAAGAGAGTTAGATTAGATTTCTATGAATATGAAAATGAATAAATGTCCAAAATGTGGAATTTATACTATGGAGGATGCTTGTCCTAATTGTGGTGGCGAGTTAAAGGTTATTTATCCTCCTAAATTTTCTATTGAGGATAAATATGGGAAATATCGCCGTATATTAAAAAAAGAAGCTATGAATAAAAAAGGGTGATTAGATGGAAATCACAGAAATTACTACTTTGGAAGATGTTAATTTAACTAATCCTATTTTTATAGAAGCATTACCTGGTATTGGTCATGTAGGTAAACTAGCTGCTGATCACATGATTGATGAGTTAAATGCTACTAAATTTGCTGAAATTTATTCTCCAAGTTTCCCTCCACAGGTTTTTGTTGGGGAAGATGGAATAATTGAAAACATGATTAATGAATTATATTATGTTAAAGATGTTGGAGAAGATAATTTAGACCTTATTATTCTTGTTGGAAATACTCAAGCATTATCTCCAGAAGGACAATATTGTATGTGTCAAGACATTTTAAACTTTGTTAAAGATAAAGGTGTTTCTAAAATTTTCACATTAGGTGGAATGGCTACTGGTCAACCTGTTGAAGAAGCTAAGGTTTTTGGTGCTGCTACCAGTGAAGAAAATATTGAACTTTTAAAAGAAGCAGAAGTTGAAATCAGATCTAATGATGGGGGTATTGTTGGAGCTTCTGGATTGTTTTTAGGATTAGGAGTTCGTCAGGAAATGAATGGTATTTGTTTAATGGGTCAAACTCCGGGTTATTTCATCGATGCAGAATCAGCTGAAGCTATTTTAAATAAATTAGCTATTTTACTTAATTTTGAAATTGACACAGATAAATTAGAAGAAAGGGCTGAAGAAACTAGGGAAATGTTAGCTAAAGCTCAACAAATGGAGCAAGATATGCTTAACAAAGCTAATGCTAGCAGTAATGATGATTTAAGATATATTGGATAATATATCAATTTTTTTACTTTTTTTTTAAAATTTGGCTGTTTTAATAAAATTGGGGTAATAATTATGAAAGTAGCGGTTATACCTGATGGCGCTATGATTGTAGTTCCTTTAATTGAAAAAAATGGCCATGAATATATTTCACCAACAAATTTCTCAAAGTATAATAATATGGATGTTTGTAATGGTGAAATTGATGAGACACAAGCTCCATATACATTAAATAGAAATAATATTTTGCAAAGTAGTCCTTATTTTTCAAATGAATTACCTTCAGGTATTAAAGGTCGTTTAACACTATTTTCCAGAGTTTTAGAACTGGCTGATGCATTTATTATTCTTGGAAAAAGACCAAAGAATTATAAAAAAATGTATAATATGTTAAATGAGTTGATTTTATTTGGTGGATGTGGTTGTGCTAATGAACATAAAATAGTTATAAGTTTAGTTAAAAATAAAAATGTTCCTATTTTAGAATTAGCTTATCCGACTACTAGAAATGAGTTAATTAATGTAATTAATAGAACTAATGATTTTTTAAGAAATTTGGATAATATTGATGGGATTATTAATGATGATAATTTGGATGTTGATTTAGAAAGGTCTGAATCTAAATTGGATTATGATATTTTTAAGGAAATATTCAGGTGATTTAATATATTATTAGTAGCTAATTATTATTTATGTTAATTAATGCTGATTTTCATGTTCATAGTTGTTTTTCAATGGCTTCATCTAAGGATATGTTAATAAAAAATATGGCTCCTAAATCTAAGCTTAAAGGATTGCAACTTTTAGGAACTGGTGATGCATTTCATCCTGGTTGGTTAAATATTATTGAAGAAAGTACCACATATAAAGGAGATGGAATTTATACTTCAGATGATATGGATTTTGTTTTAACAACTGAAGTTGAAGGAAAAAACAGGATTCATCATTTAATTATAATTCCTGATATTGATATTGCAAGAGAGCTATCTGAAAAACTAGTTTCTAAAAATAAGGAATCTGATGGTAGACCTAGGACAAAATATACTGGAGCAGAACTTTTAGAAATGGTTAAGGAATATGATTGTTTAATAGGTCCAGCTCATGCATTTACTCCATGGACTGGGATGTATAAATCTTTTGATAGTATTTATGATTGTTATGAGAAAGCTCCTGATTTTGTGGAACTTGGACTTTCTGCAGATACATTTATGGCAGATAGGGTAGCTGAACTTAAAGATTTTCCATTTCTTACTAATTCTGATGCACATTCTCCATGGCCACATAGATTAGGTAGAGAGTTTAATCAAATAGAACTTGAAGATATATCATATTCATCAATAAAAAAAGCAATTAAAAATAAGGATATTAAAGCAAATTATGGGTTAGTGCCAAATCTTGGAAAATACCATATGACTGCATGTACTAAATGTCATAAATTAGTTGATCCTTTAATAGCTAAAGAAAATAAAATGAAATGTAGTTGTGGTGGAACCATTAAAAAAGGTGTGGATTTCAGAATAAGTGAAATAGCTGATTATACCAAACCAAAACATCCAGATTTTAGACCTAAATATGTTCATTTAATGCCTCTTGCAGAATTAATTTCAACTGTTTATGATAAAGGAGTTACAACAAAAACAGTACAGGGTAAATGGCAAAATTTAATTGATAATTTTGGAACAGAAATTGATATTTTAATTAATACACCAATTGAAGATATATCAAAAATTGATTCAACAATCTCTCCAGCTATTGAAGCTTTTAGAAATAAAACAATACATATTATTCCTGGTGGTGGGGGAAAATATGGTGAAATTTCTTTTGATAAACCATTAAAAAAACAAGAAAAAGAAAATTTAACAACTTTAGATAATTTTTAAGAAATTATCTAACTTTTTTTTTAAAATCAATAAAAAATATGGGAAATAGATAAATTTTATCTATTTTGCAAGTAATAAAGAGTTACCTACTACAAGTAATGTAACTCCCATATCTCCAATAAGAACTGCTTGCCATAGGCTGATATATCCGGCAATACCAAGAATCATCAATATTACTTTTACGATTAAACAAAATGCAACATTAAATTTAATTTTACCCATTGTTTTTTTAGATAAATCAACAAGTAAATTAATTTTTGATAATTTGTCTTCAAGTAAAACAATATCTGCTGTTTCAATAGCTACATCTGCACCTTCAAGACCCATAGCTATTCCTACATTTGCACGAGCAAGTGAAGGAGTATCATTTACACCATCTCCAACCATAGCTACATCATGTTGTTTTGAAACTGCATTGGAAACTATTTTAACTTTATCTTGAGGAAGTAAATCTGCATGGAAATCACTTAATCCGATTTCATCAGCTACTAATTTAGCAGTTTCACGGTTATCACCAGTAATCATTGTGGTTTTAATTCCTTTTGCATTAAGATCAGCTATTGTAGATGGGGTTTCATCTCTAATTTTGTCTTTTAATGTAATTAAACCGTAAATTTCATTTTCAGTTCCAATAATTACTGTTGTGCTCATTCCATTATTATCAACAGTTATATCTTGATTAAATAGTGTTTGTTTACCTACAAAGTAAGTAATACCATTTATATCTCCTTTTAAACCTTTCCCAGCTATTGATTCAAAGTTAGTTACTTCTTCTAATTCAATATCATTATCTTTTTTATATTGAACAAATGTATGTGCAATAGGGTGTTTGGATTTAGCTTCAATTGAACAGGCTATTTTAAGTAATTCTTCTTTTGAGTGTTCTTCATAAGTTTTAACTTCATTAATTTCAAGTTTTCCTTCAGTTAAAGTACCTGTTTTATCGAATAACACTTCTTTAATTCTAGCTAATTCTTCAACATATTCTCCACCTTTGATGATAATACCATTTTTAGTACCTTTAGTAATGGCAGATACTATAGATACAGGAGTGGATATTACTAATGCACAAGGACAGGAAATAACTAATAAAGTTAATGCTCTATAAGTCCAGTCAGTTATTGAAGCACCATATAATATTGGAGGTAAAATAGCTACTAAAATAGCTAATATTACAACAATTGGAGTGTAATACTCTGCAAATTTATCAATAAATACATCGATATGTGCTTTGTTTTGTTCTGAATTTTTAATTAATTCAATGATTTTAGCAAATATTGTATCATCATTGTCTTTATTTACTTCAATTTCTATGTAACCTTCTTCATTTATTGTAGATGCATAAACTTCATCTCCAATACTTTTACTTACTGCTAAACTTTCACCAGTAATTGAAGCTTGATTAACAGAGGTTGTTCCTTCAACAATAATTCCATCAACTGGGATTTTATCTCCAGGTCTTACAACAACAACATCACCAATTGCAATATCAGCTACTGCTTTTTCATGTTCGTGATCACCATGTTTTACCATAGCTGTATCTGGAGTTAATTTAACAAGTTCGATTAATGAGCTTTTAGATTTGTTTAATGAGTAATGTTCTAAATATTCACCTAAATAGAAAAGAATCATTAACATTGCACCTTCTTCTCCAGATTGAAGAAGAAATGCTCCAAAGGTAGCTATTGTAATTAATAGTTCAATTTTAACTTTTCCTTCAAATAAATGTTCAATTCCTTCTATTATAATATAGCGACCTACATATATTACAGCTATTAAAAAGATTATTTGACTTATAATAGGATCAACAATTTTAAACATTTCAAGAGCATAACCAAATGCTAAAAGTATGATTCCAATTGCAAAAATTCCTAATGGTTTTTTAGATTGTTCTACATCTACTTCTTTGTCAATATTTTCTAATAAATCAGCTTCACAAGCACATCCTGGTCCATGATCATGTCCACAACAGTCATCATCGTGATGATGGTGGTGATGTTCATGGGTATGATTATGCCCACAACAGTCATCATCTTCATGGTCATGATGATGTTCATTATGTTTAGTTTGCATATTCTTCGCCTTCTTTAAGGATATTGAGTATTTTCTCATCAATTAAAGAATAGAATATTTGTTTATTTTCTTTTCTGAATTTAACAATGTCACTATTCCTTAAATGTCTTAATTGATGTGATATACTAGATTGGCTCATATCAAGAAGTAATGATAATTCACAAACACATAGTTCACAATATTGTAGAGCTAAAATTATTTTTACCCTATTTGCATCTCCTAATATTTTAAAGAGACTGCATGTTTTTTGAATAATGTCATCTTCTTTCATTTTATGAGCAATATCATCAACAATATCAGTTCTGATACTTTTGATTTCACATATATCTTTTGAACTCATATGAACATATATTCATATGAACATATATAAAGTTTTTGCCCACCTTAAAATTTGACGAAAGCTATAGCTAATTATAAATAAAAAATTTTAAAAATAATGAAAAACAGCGGACTTGGAGGGATTTGAACCCTCGATCTTAAGATTAGGAGTCTTACGCCCTTCCAGACTAGGCTACAAGCCCATGTTAAAATATTGTTTAATAAATAAAATATATTTTAAAAAAAGTTTTTATAAGGATACGGACCCGCCGGGATTTGAACCCGGGGTCTTCGGATTAGAAGTCCGACGCCCTATCCAGCTAGGCTACGGGCCCTTATATACAACAATACTAAATTTTGTATGTTTTAGTATTTATAGTTATCTATATTTTCATTGAAAATTAAAAAAATAAAATGGATAATTAATTATCCTCTTCCAATAATGTCACCAGTATAAGCATCTATTTGGATACTATCTACTACTGAATTATCTTGGTCATATATGGGTACATAGTAATATCTACCAGATAATGATGGTTCTCCAGCATACCATCCAGATACTCCAATACATCCTGATGCTATTGATTTAGCTTGACTAGATGGAATAGGACTAGGGCTTGGAGAAGGACTAGGTTTAGGACTAGGGCTTGGGTTTGGAGAAGGATTTTTTGAGCTACCTCCACCATTTCCGTGTCCTGAGCCGGAACCGGATCCTGAACCAGAGCTAACACCACTGCCACTACCTGTTCCGGTTCCTCCATTTCCACTTCCATGACTGTTGGTACTTTGAGAATTGTGATGTGTTGTGTTATTTCCAATACCATTGCCAGAATCACCACTACCGGAATCTATACCGTGTAAGTTACTGAAAACTGGATTTTCACTATTTGTTATTCCGTAAGCAGCAACTCCTGCAGCAATACATATAACAACTATAATGGAAATTATTATATTTGATTTTTCCAAGGTATTACCTCCATTTTAATTCTATTTTAAATAATAGTAATTTGTACTATTTTTTTTACAATAATATATTATTAGATTTATATAACTTATAAAGTTAATCTAAGTATTAATTATTATATAATAATTTAATAAAAATTTTAATTTATTATATTTATATTTTTCTATTTATTATCTAAACCATATTATATATATGAACATTTTCTTAAATATTATATGTTAGTTTCTAATTATTTTTGAAAAAGAGAGGTGACACATTTGAAAGACAAAATAGTTATATCCCCAACATCTCGTCAAGAGGGACATGCGGAACTTGTCATGGAAGTCGATGATGATGGGATTGTTACAAAAGGTAGATATTTAAGTATAACTCCAGTTAGGGGTTTAGAAAAAATGGTCGCAGGTAAAAATCCTGAAACGGCACCTGTATTATGTCAAAGAATTTGTGGTGTCTGCCCAATACCACATACTTTAGCTTCTGTAGAAGCAATAGACCATTCTTTAGATATCGAAGTTCCTAAAGCAGGAAGATTATTAAGAGAAGCTACTTTAGCTGCACACAGTGTTAATAGTGCTGCAATTCATCATTTCTTAATTGCACCTGATTTTGTTCCTGAAGCAGATTTTACAACTGCTGTTAAAAGTGTATCTGCTGTTAGGAAAAACACTCAATATGTGGTAGATATGCTTGCAGGTGAAGGTATTCACCCTGCTGATATTAGAATTGGTGGTATGGCTAGGAATATTACTTCTGCTACAAAAGCTAAATTAATTGATAGATTAAAAGCATTTAAACCAGATCTTGAAAAACATGTTGAATTAATGAAAGAATTTATTCTTGCAAGAGAATTACCTGAAGGTTTAGGTGAAGTAAATGTACCACTTTTAGCATCTAGCCCATCATATGGTAGTCTTGATGAATTTGATTATGATAATTTCTCAGAAGTTTTACCTGAAGCTTGGTATGATGATCCAGAAATGGGTAAAAAAGCATGTACTACTATACCATTACTTAATGGTAAAAACGTTGAAACCGGTCCTAGAGCAAGGATGGAAAAATTCAATGGATTTAAAGGTAAAGGTGTAGTTGCTCAACATTTAGCTAGAGCTGAAGAAATGATACTTAATTATGATTTAGCTATTGAACTTCTTGAAGAAATTGATACTTCTGCTCCTGCTAGAGCAGATTATGATGATAGAGGAACTGGTAAATTAGGTATTGGTGTAGTTGAAGCACCAAGAGGTACTAATATCCACATGGCAACTGTTAAAGATGGTAAAACTCAATTTTACTCTGCTGTTGTACCAACTACTTGGAATATTCCAACAATGGGACCAGCTACTGAAGGATTCCACCACAAATTTGGTGCAGATGTTATCAGAGCTTACGACCCATGTTTATCATGTGCAACTCACGTAATGGTAGTTGATGATGAGGATAAAAGCATACTTAAAAATGATATGGTGAGAATATAAGGAGCTAGGGGGAAGTTATATGCCTTATCATGCAGAGACAATCGTAGTAGGATGCGGAAATATTTTATTTAAGGATGATGGTTTTGGACCAGTTGTGATTCATAAATTAGAAGAATATTTCGAAGACAAAGAAATGCCTGATGAAGTTATGTTTATTGATGCGGGAACAGGAGCAACACACTTTATTTTTTCTCTTCCTGATGAATATTGGAAAAAAGTTATTGTTATTGATGTTGTTGAGTTTGATGCTGAACCGGGGACTGTAAAAATATTTAGCCCTTATGATATGCCTAGAGGAAAATATGAAAATGTTCATTCTTGGCCTGTTGAAGAGCCTCTTCATGAGCTTGCTAAAGATTGTGAGGTAGTTATTGTTGGATGCAAACCTCAAGAGATTTCCTCTCCTGATGTTGAAATGGGTTTAACTGAACCTGTTGAAAAGGCAATTCCTGAAGCTATGGATATTATTTTAAAAGAAATCGGGGTAAAATAATGTTTGATAAAATTAAAAAAGCTTTCGGTGGTTCCAAGAAACCTACAGAAACTAAAAAAGTAGAATCTGCTCCTGAAGTTGAAAAAACAGCAGCTCCTGCAGCAGAAACCAAAAAAGAAACAGCAACTAATAAACCACGTATAGGTTATATTCACTTAAGTGGTTGTACTGGTGATGGAATGTCTTTAACTGAAAATTATGACATTTTAGATACTGTACTTACTGAAATGGTGGATATTGTATATGGTCAAACTTTAGTTGACTTATGGGAAATGCCAGAAATGGATTTATGTTTAATTGAAGGTTCTGTTTGTTTACAAGATGAACACAGTGTAAAGGAACTTTTAGAAGCTAGGGAAAAATCTGAATTGATTTGTGCATTTGGTTCTTGCGCAATTAATGGTTGTTTCACAACATTTGCACGTGGTGGACAACAAGCTCAACCTAAACATGAATCTTTCTTACCAATCAACTCATTAGTAAAAGTTGATGTAGCTCTCCCAGGTTGTCCAGTATCTCCGGAAATGATTGCAAAAACTATTGTTGCATTATGTAATGGTGATATGGAATACTTACAACCAGCTATTGATTTAGCAACTTGCTCTACTGCATGTGGTTGTGATGTATTAAATAACATTATCCGTCAAGGATTATGTTCTGGATGTGGAACTTGTGCTCTTGCATGTCAAACAAGAGCTATTGATATGGTAGAAGGTAGACCAAATATTAACAATGCTAGATGTATAAAATGTGGTTCTTGTTATGCAATGTGTCCAAGATCATGGTTACCTTTAACACAAATTAAAAAGGATACAGGACTTTAGGGGGATTTGATTATGGTATTAGGTACTTATAAAGAAGCTGTAGCAGCTAGATCAACTGATTCAAGAGTTCAAAAAGTAGCTCAAGATGGTGGTATTGCTTCTGCATTACTTATTTATGCATTGGAAAATAATATTATTGAAGGTGCTGTTGTAGCTGGAGATCCTGGTGATGACTGGGTTCCTGTTCCTGAAATAGCTACAACTGCTGAAGAAGTTCTTGCAGCTGCTGGAACTAAATATTCTATGTCTCCTAATGTATGGGGAATAAAAGAAGCAGCACGTCAATATGGTATTGAATCAATTGGAACTGTTGTTACTCCTTGTCAAATGCAAGGTATTAGAAAAATGCAAGCTTATCCATTTTCTACAAGATTTATTGCTGATAAAATTAAATTGTTAGTTGGTATTTTCTGTATGGAAAACTTCCCAATGGCTTCCATAGATACTTTTACTAAAGGTTTAATGGATGTTGACTTAGATAAAGTTACAAAAATGGATATTGGAAAAGGAAAATTCTGGATATATGTTGAAGGGGAAGATGAACCTAAAGGAATTCCAATTAAATCTACTCATGGATATGAGCAAGCTGCATGTAATGTCTGTAATGATTATGTTTGTGAATTTGCAGATATTTCAACTGGCTCTGTTGGTGCTCCAGATGGATGGTCAACTGTATTAACTAGAACTGATGCAGGTGTAGATATATTTTCTGCAGCTGTTGATGCTGGTTTAATTGAAACAAAACCAATAGATGATGTAAAACCTGGTCTTGGTTTACTTGAAAAATTAGCTAAAGGTAAAAAAGACAAAGGTAAAAAAGAAGTAGAAAGAAGAGCTAAAATGGGAGTTATGACTCCTACATATTACTAATTCTTCTTTTTATTTTTTTAATTTTTTTATAAAGTTGTAATTGTACAACCTTCTTTTTCAACAATTACTGTGTGCTCTTTTTGACTTACAAGACATCCTGATTTTTCTTTAAGTGGATGGTATGGGTAAATAGCCATTGCTTCAGATAATTGTTTTAATGATGCATTTAATCTGTTTTCTTTAAATTCTTCGGTTAACCATCTTCCAGAAAATGGTAAACTTGGATAATTATTTTTTATATGGGTTAATACATTTTTAGTGTGTTTTAATCTAAACGGTTTGTTAGCTAAAAATGAATAAATATATGTTCCTGGAGCATCATTTACAAATCCAATTCCATTAGTTGCAAATGGTTCAATAGCTACAGCTTGCCCTTCTTCTAAAACAGTTTCATCATGATTATCAATATTTGGAATAGAGATTCCTGCATGTAAATTGTATCTTTCTAAACTATGTCCTGTAAGATTAGCTATTGGATTTAATTTATATTCATTAATTGCTTCTTCAACAGCAGCTCCAATTTTACCTACAGTGACTCCTGCTCTAACTGTACTCATTGCAGCATCTAATCCTGCTGCTGATGCTTCAATAATGTCCTGCCTTAAATTTATTTCATCTTGACTAAATCTTTCATCTAAATTTTTACCAGTAGCCATTACTGTAATCGCAGAATCTGCAATGTATCCATCGATTTCGGTACCTAAATCTAATTTAACTAAATCTCCGGCATAGATTTTTGTTTCATCATTTAATGGGGAGGTGTAGTGTGCTGCTACTTCATTTATTGATACATTACATGGAAATGAAATGCCTGCTCCTTGTTTGATAGTTTCATTTTCTACAAATTCAACTAGGTCAAGTACTAATGTTCCTTCTTTAATCATTTTTGAGGCTTCTTCTCTTATATGGGAGAGAATTTTACCTGCTTTTAAATAAGAATCAATCATTTTAACAAACCTTTCTTAATTAATTATAATAATATTTATATACTTTATTTTATATTAATTATTAATATACTAAATTAATAATGGAGGCAATTATGGATATTCCAACAATACCTGATCAACTTTTCATTTTAATTATTTTAATTATAATTGCTCTTGTTGTGATTATTGTTGCTGCTCAATGGAAAAGTGTTGCTAAATCTAAATCTTCCATAGCTGTTCTTGAAAAAGAAATTGAGCTTAAGAAAATGTCAATGATTGAAAAAGACATAGAATCTAAACGTTTAATGGATAATCCTATTCCATTACCTCAAGAGCAACAAGACAGCCTTTCAGCTATAAGACAATCTACAACACAAGTAAGAAGTGAAGTTGGTTATTTACATAATGAAATTAATGAACGTTTAGCTCGTTTAGAAGCACAAACTGAACAGAAAAAATTAGAAAAAATGCTTAAAGAAATAGAAGCTAAAGAAGCCAAACTTAAAAAACAATAAGGTGATATTATGAATCCTATGGATGTTGTTGCAATTGTAATTTTAATAGTAGCTATTTTAATTTTAATGTATTTTTACTTACAAAGTAATCCTACATCTGTTCAAAAATTACGTACATATGTTCCAACTAGTGCAGATGCTCACATAGGGGAATTATTACATAATGAATCTAACTATGATGACTTATCTATGGAAAAAGATACAGTTGAAGAATCTAAAGAGGAAGAATCAATGAGTAAAAGAATTAAAATCAAATTAAGTGATATTGACATGTCAGGATTAAATACTGATGCATTTTCTAATAAAATTGATGCTTTTTTAGATGAAAAAAGTGAAGAATTAATTCAAAGTTGGGCATTAGCTACTACTAATGATTTAAAAGAGCTTGAAGACAGATTTGATAAAACAACACAATCTGTTGATGATTTGGAAAAAAGCTTTAAAAAATTCAAAAAATCTTCTAAAGCTTTCCAAAAAGAGACTGAGAAAAAATTAGAAGAAATTGATAAAAGAATTGAAAGTTTAGAAGATAATTAATCATTATCTTCCTTTTACTTTTATAGAAACATTTATATAGTGTGTTTCATATAATATATACTGTAGTTTTAAATTACTATCTTTTTTATTTGTATAGCAGGGTGGGGTAGTCTGGTGATCCCGCGGGGCTCATAACCCCGAGATCCCTAGTTCAAATCTAGGCCCTGCTACTTTTTATAATATGGCAAGTTAAAGACAGCTACTGGTTTTTTTAACTAAGGAAACTCCGCCCATCATTACAGACTATGGCGTTGAAAAACGTATACTGAGAAGTATGACTCTGGAGCAGAAACGACACGTCTTTTAATGGTTGACTATGATATTTAATTGAGGACATTGAAAGAATCGGTGAAACGGCCATTCCATAGGATGCAAGAACAAAGAGTGCTGATGATTACTGTAAGAGGCAAAAGTAGTTCGCTAAGATGAATGCTGTTAAACAGAAGGCGGGTTACTCTTAACATGCCATTATTTATTATTTAATATGTGTACTTTAATAATAAAGTAAATATTTAGTATTTTATCTACATGTAACTGCAGTTTTTGACTATTTTTTTAGCAATTATCTATTGCCTATAATATTATTGTTATTTTAAATATCTTTCATATTTTTACCACAATTTACTAATATTTTTTATTAAATTTTTACACTTGTTTAATTTAATCTGATTTTTTTGTGTTTTAGTTATGTCAAACTTTAGCAAGTTTTATATATTGTAAAGTATTATTTACAATTATAGTAAATATCTAAAAATATTGCTATGTCTTTGAAATAATTTATGGGAACAGGGGGTGAAAAGATTAAAATAGTAAATAGAAGAGCATTGTTTATTTTTTGTCTATTAATAATGTTTATTATTACAATGGGTATGGTATCTGCAACTGATTTGAATAATACTGAATCAACAACAGCTGAAACTTATAGTGTTGATATGAATCAAGTTAACAATATTTATTTCACTGATATAGTTTCATATAGTGGTGGGGACAGTAGTATTGATATTCACACTAAAGATTCCTACAATCCAGATACAAAAACTTGGGTTGAAAATGGGGTAGATTTATCAGATGTTGATATTAAAGTTTTAGATTCTTCAAATAATATTGTATTTGTTGGTAAAACTGGTGCTGGTGGAGCTTATTCTATAGGTAGCTTAGCTCCAGGTAACTATAAGGTTCAACTTAGTTATTCTACTTATGAGACTCATACAGAAAATGTACATCTTGGTAGTCATGCTTCTGTTTTAGTTGATTATATGTTTGTTCCAGATATCATGCTTCTAGTATCATATAATGCTCACTCAGAAAAGGTAGATTATTTAATGAATTTATCTAAAAGGGTTGCATATATAAGTACAACTGATTATGACAAGACTAGAGAATGGTTATTAGAGTATGCTAACTTTATTCATGTAGATATGTTTGCTGAAGGTTATAGTGTTTTCACTTCTCAGGTATTAAAAGATTTATTAAGTTCTTCACCAGCGAATGCAAATTATAATGTTGCTTATACTTTTGGTGTTTATACTAAGGAAATATTTAAAAATATAGGTATTCATTTTGTAGGAGCAAGTGAATCTAATAATTCTTTTAACACTATTGAAAATACATATATTGGTTCTTATTTCCAAGCTCATGATATTGCTAATTCTTTGGTTTTAAAATCAAATATGGAGAATTATTTAAAATATGTTTATTATTTAATTAATCCTCAAAAATACACTAATCCTACACTTAAAGAAGATGGAGCTCCTCAAATAAGTCCTGAATGTGGATTTTATCATCCTGATATAGGAATGTTCTCAGTAGTTCCAACTGCTAGTGAAATTAATCATTGGATTTTATCAAATCCAGGATATAATGATGATAATAAGGGAAGTTTAAATTGGATGACTAAAGAATATCAAAATTGGGTGAATGGTGAAATAAATCCTACAGAATTATTCAGACAATTTGAAAATAAATATATGAATCTTAAGAATCCAGAAACTAAATTTATAGCTATTGCATCATATTACTGTGGTGGGGATGTTGTGGATGCTTTAATTAGAGCTTATGAAGCAAGTGGAAGAGCAGCTTTTAATGTATTTAAAACTGGTACTACTCCATCTATGTCTTCAATATTATTAAGTATAACTCAAACTTCCCAAATAGGCATATCTGGAATAGCTTCTTTATACAGTTGGTCTTTGGCTTATGGTAACGGTTCTGCAGAAGATGATTTGTCTAAAATTAATTTAACAGTTGTTAAAGGTTTAGTGGATATTTCTCAAACTAGTTTCGATAGTGAAGTTGGGGCTCAAATGGAGTGGACATATTCAGTTTCTGTTCCTAGTTTTGAAGGAGTCTTTGGTCCTGTTATTTTATCATATAAAGATAATATGGGTAAAGTACATGTTGTGCAGTCTGGTATAGAAAAAATGGTTAAAATGACTACTGGATGGGCTGATTTAAAAGATATGGATAATTCTTCTAAAGTTATTTCCATTGTATTGTATAATTATCCACCAGGTAAAGCAGAGATTGGTGCATCTTATTTAGATATTTTCCAAAGTGTTCATGATTTACTTGTAAAATTATATGATTCAGGATATGATATTGGAATGGCTAAATCAGATATTCCTTCTGTTGATGATTTATCTGATTTAATTGTAGAAATGGGTAACAAAGGTACTTGGGCTCAAGGTCTATTAAATAAATATGTTGAAAAATACTGGAATCAATTAAAAGAACATAATCAATTAATTTCATTAGATGAGTTTAATAAGTTGACTTCTGATATGAACAAAACATTATTTAAACAAATGGTTGATCGTTGGGGTTCTGGACTTGGAGAAATAATGGTGTATAATGATACATATATTGTAATTCCAGGTATGTGGTTTGGTAATATCTTTATCACTTTCCAACCAAGTAGAGGTTGGGAGGAAGTTCAAAATTATCACGATTTGACTTTACCGCCTCATCAACAGTATGTTACATTTTATAAATGGTTAGATAAGACTATTGATTGTGATGCAATTATTAACTTAGGTACTCACGGTACTGTAGAATGGTTACCTGGTAGGAATGTTGGTGTTCATGAAGGTGATTGGACATTTGAGTTAACATTAACTCCCACTATATATCCATATATTGTATCTAACCCTGGGGAAGCTATGGTAGCTAGAGATAGAATAGGTTCTATGATGATTACTCACATGACTCCAGCTATGGTAATTTCTGCATTATATGGTAATTATACTACATTATCTAATTACATTGATCACTATAATGAACAAGTGAAAAATAATGTTTCAGCTAATGCTGAAGAATATAAGAAATTGATCATAGAATTAGCTCCAACTTTAGGTTTTGATAAACCTGTTGATGGTCAAAGTTTTGATAACTGGCTTGAAGGTTTACATAATTACTTAGATAGTTTAGAAGATGATTTCAACACTTTTGGGTTACATACTATTGGTAAAGTTTTAAATGGTACTGAGCTTATTGAAGAAGTTATAACAATAACAACTTCAAGAACTGAAGTTTACACTCAAATATTGCATCATCTTTATCCTGAATTAAAAAATAAGGATTTCTATGATGATATTAAAGGTAATCGTCAGTATGAAGGTCAAAAATTAGCTGTAATGAATTGGTTTAAGTTATTTGTTGAAAAACTTGTAAATGGTGAAGGTAGTGTTAAACAATTAGCTGCAATGAATGAATTTAAAGTTTATGATACTTCTTCTGAGTTGTATGAATCTTTAGTATTTGCTTCAAAAGTTATTTCTCAAATACAAAACAATAATGAATGGGATGCAATATTAGGTGCATTATCTGGTAGTTATATTACTGCAGGATTATTTGCAGATCCTGCTTACAGTGATTCAATACCTACTGGGCATCTTGGTTACAGTTCTGATGCTTCTAAAATGCCTTCTGAAGCAGCTTATGAGTCTGCTGTAAAGATTGTGGATTTGCTTCTTGCAAATTATTATGAACAACATGGTGAATGGCCTGAGCTTACAGCTTTAGTATTATGGGGTACTGAAATATTAAGAACTGAAGGTATTGGTGTTGCAGAATTTATGTATTTCCTTGGTTGTAAACCAATTTGGTCTAGATCTGGAAATATTACTGGTGTTGAGTTAATTCCAATTAATGAATTAACTGTAAAATTAAGTAATGGTTTAGTGATAAATAGGCCTAGGGTTGATGTATTTGCAAGTATGGTTACAAGTAACACCAAATGGATTAGCTTAATGTTAAATGCTGTTAATTTAGCTTTAAACTCAAAAGATGATGATATTTCAAATAATTTCTTGAAAAAACATTATGCAGAAAATCCAATGACTGATAGGTTGTTTGGTCTTCCGGGTGCTGTTTTAGAGGGTACTGGTATGAATTCTCTTATACCTAATACTGCAAATTGGAATATTACAACAATTAATGCTGATTTAGCAGAAATTTATCTTAATAGGGTTTCATATTCATGGACTCTTGATGAAAAAGGTAATATTGTTATTAATAATGAAAGAGCAAACTATGAATACTTGTTAGGTAAAGTAGATTTAATTACTCAAAACTTTGATAGTACATGGAGATTCTTGGATTCTGATGATTACTATGATTGGTTTGGTGGTTTATACAATGCAGCTAAACAATTGGGTGCTAATCCAGATACAGGATTTGTAGATATAAGGAATAAAAATGAGTATATTGTTAGGACTTATGAAGATGAACTTGAATTTGAAATTCGTAGTACTATGTTAAATCCATTATTTATTAATTCATTATTTAATACTAATGCTGGACAATTATCTTATGCTGCTAAAATGCAAAATTTATATGGTGGTTTAATTGTAGCTAATATTAAGTTAAATACTCAGTTAGGTAATGATATTGCTAATACATATATTGGTCTTGCAGATAGGGTAAATAATGTTGTTCAAGCAGCTGCTTGGCAATCTATGGCTGCTTGGATGATGTATTTAAATTATCAAGGTAAATGGGATGCAAGTCCAGAGTTAGTTACTAAATTAGCAGATAATATGATTAAAATGGCTATTCAGTATGGTGTTGCTTGTTGTCACCACACTTGTAAAAATTTAGACTTCAACATGAAGCTTATACAATCCAGTTCATTATCTGCTTCTGAAAAAGCTAAGTACTCTCAAATATTAGCTGAAGCTACGTTAACTGATCCAATCTTCGTTGATGATTCATCTACTAATAATCCAGATGATTCAAAATCAGATGAATCAAATAATGATACTAAAGATGATAATCAAGTGTTAATTAATGGAACTGATAATAATGAGCAGGATAGTAATGGTGAATCTGGTGGTGCAACTGCGGCAGGATTAGATACTTCTATAAATCCTAGTGATGCTAAGTCTCCTTCATCTCAATCTAAAGGTGATTCATCTCAATCAGATTCTAAGGGTAAATCTTCATCTAATGCTTATGAAGTTTCTAAAAGTTCTACATCTAAATCTGCAGCTGGTCAGTCTAGTACTCCTATTATACTTATTATTGCAGTAATATGTTTAATTGCAATATTTGTTGTTGGGTATGCTAGAAACAAAAATAATAATGATGATGACGAATATTAAGTTATTATCTTTTCTTTTTTTTTAATTTTTTTTATTTTTGTAGTAATTTTTAAATATTTTTTCTTACCATAAATAAAATTATAATGTATTTTTTGCAAGGTACATTTTATTTAACTTTGCTTAATTTATATTTAAATATAATAATACTAATGTGGTAAAATGGTGAAAAATATTAAATTTTCTTTAATTTTATTATTATTAATTTTTGTATCTTTAAGTGCAGTTAATGCTGCTGAAGATGTTAATGCAACTGTTGATGATAATATAATTACTGACGGTATGATATCTTATGAGCCAATTAGTTATGATCGCTTTTCTGATAGTGATATTATAACTCAATCTATGTCTCATAAAGTAAGTTCCTCTAATTATGATACTTATTTTGATGATGAAGGCTATCTTAAAGGTTCTTCAGTTCAAAATGGGGATACTTTAAATTTAGATGGAACATTTAATGATAAAAAATTTATTTTAAATAAAGAACTTAACATTGTAGGTACTTCATCTAATAAAATGTATGACTGTAGTGTTGTTCTTTTAAAAGAAGCTTCTGGGAGTTCAGTATCTCATTTAAACATTGAAAATAATGGTTATGATCTTCAAGGAATATTTCTTAATGAAGTTACTAAATGTAATATTTTTAATAACAAAATAAATAATACTGGACCAAGTTGTTTCCCAATAGCTGTAAATCCAGGTTCTACTTATAATAATATTACTAATAATATACTTGCTAGTTATGGAGCAACTTATGGTCATGGTACTAGATCTACTTCTTTAATTGTGCTTGGTGGTGCTCATCATAATTATATAGCTAATAATTATTTAGTAACTGAAGATGCAAATGCAATTTATTTATCTTCTTATGGTGGTGGAAGTTTTGTTGGAGCTATATCTAATTATAATGTTATTTTCAATAACACTATAAAAGCAAATATTATTCCAACTTCATGGAATTATGCTATTCAGTTAATGGGTAATTATAATACTGCAGACTCTAACACTATTATTGGTACTTTCAGATCAGTTTCATCTACTGGTGTTGGAACTACTGTAATTAATAATAAAATTATTAATGCTACAGGTAAAGATCACAATACTAATAAAACTGTAGGTGGAGATTATGCTATTGTGGTTAGTAATTATTCCGTAGTTTCCAATAATATTATTCAAAATGCATTACTTAATGGTGCAGGAATATGTGTAGGGGAATACTCTAATGTAACTGATAATGTTATTGATGTTCATGGTAAAGCTTATGGTGTTCAAGCAGAAGGTAATTATGTTTTAATTAAAAATAATGATATAAAAACTAATAATTCTGCAGGTATTTATCAAATGGGACAATATGATTATTTAACAGTTACTAATAACAATATAGTTTCTAATACTGGTGTTGGTATTTTACTTAAAAAACAATCTAGTACAAAATTCCCTGCAAATGTTGTTATTACAGATAATAATATAACTACTTCTAATCAATATGCAGTTGATGCTGCTGAAGCAGATAAATCTACTTACACAATTAAAAACAATAATTGTCATGGTTCTAAAATTTT
The DNA here is from genome assembly GCF_934746965.1 of uncultured Methanobrevibacter sp. NCBI lineage: Archaea > Methanobacteriati > Methanobacteriota > Methanobacteria > Methanobacteriales > Methanobacteriaceae > Methanobrevibacter > uncultured Methanobrevibacter sp. Next base: position 144,120 of record NZ_CAKVFS010000001.1, read on the forward strand.
AACTCCTGAGGGTGTTGTTGACCCATCAAAACCAGCATATGTATTTAATGGTACAGTTTATACTGTAACTGTAGATAATTATAATAATTTCTTTGATGAAAATGGTAATTTAAATTCAAATATTAAAATGAGAGACACTTTAAACTTTGTTGGAACTTTCAATGATAAAATAATGCTTATTACTGAAGGTATTAAAATTGTTGGTAAAAATGCTGTTTTCAATAACTCTATGTTTAAAGTAACTGCATCTCATGTATGGATTGAAAATATAACTATCAATAATAAAAAATCATCTTCTACTAATAGGTGGGGAATTAATGTTGTTGATACTAATCAAGTTATGATTTTAAATAATAATATTAGTGTTATTGATCCAAATGCAGCATATGCAATTTATATGTATAGGTCAGGAAATGTTGAAGTAGTAAATAACACTCTTTACTCTCATGGGGATTATTTAACTTACACTTTACTTGGTTATGGTGCTGAAAATTGTGTTATTTCTGGAAATGTAATTAATACTTTAGGAACTGGAATATTACATTTATATGAATCATCAAAATGTATTGATGGTAAAAATGATGTTAAAGAAATTTTCAGAACTTATGGTATTTTAATGCTTTACTCTTCTGATAATGAAGTATTAAATAATAATGTAACTGTTAAATCTTTAGTAAATCAATCCAGAGCTACTGTTAATGGTAATTTCTCCACTAACTCTTTAGTTGGTATTGATTTCTACTTTGATTCAAGTAACAATATAATTTCTGGAAACAACATTCTTGTTGAAGGTAAAGATAATTATGTATATGGTATGGGCGTAATTGGGGCTGAAACTGGTTCTGGATCATCTAAACATTCTTCAAATAATAAATTCCTTGATAATGATGTAAAAGTCATTGGTAGTTACTTTGCAACTGGTATCATTATAGGATATAATTCTGCAAACACTTTAATCCATAATAATGATGTGGAGATTTCAGCAGACAATTTAATTTATGGTATTACTTTAGAAATGTCTCAATATTCTAATGTTGTAAATAATAGAATTAATTCCAAAGCAGAAGTTATTTATGGAATAGAAGCTTATTCTTCTAACAATAATAAAATTTCTGGAAATATTATCTCTGGAACTGGAAAGATGGTTTATGGATTTGCAGGTTATGCATCATGTAACAACATTATTTCTAACAATAAAATAACTTCAAATGGTAATGGTAAATCAATTTCATTTAAAAACTTTGATTCAATCAAAGAAGGAAATGCAGGAATTCGTTTTGTAGCTATTTCAACTGGTAATGTAATTGATAATAATGAAATAGTGTCTAATATTGGATATGCAGTTGATTTTGATGCTAAAGCTATTAATAACACAGTTACTAACAATTACTTAGTTGGAAAAGCAGGTAGTGGAAACGACGGAGTAAATAATAGTAAAAACAATATTGTATCTAACAATTACAGATATACTTTTGAAGATATAGTATTTGGAGATGTAACTGTATCTTATTTAGATGCTGCAACTATTAAGATAACTGCTAAATTACCATACACTGGAGGAGTTGCTGCTAAAGCTACTTTCTATATTAATGGTGTAAAAATTGGAGATGCTGTTTTCAATAATGGTGTAGCTACTTTAAAATATCAATTAAATGCATCTTATGTTCCTGGATATTATTCAGTTACAGCAATATTATCTAAAACCAATTATAAATCAGTTAATGCAACTGCTAACTTAATAGTAACTAAAGGAAAATTAAACATTAAATTTGATGAAGTAGTTGGAAAAGCAGGTTCTTCAGTTTACTTCACAGCTATTGTTAAAAATAGTTTAGGTGAAGCTGTAAAGGGAATCACTGTTGAATTCTATAGAAGTGGAATATATGCTGGAAAAGCAGTTACTGATGAAAATGGGGTAGCTAAACTCATTTTCAAAATACCAACTTCATTTAAAGGTTCATATGCATTATCAGCTAATGCAACTGGAAATAATTGTTATTTAGACAGTTCCATTGCTTCAAAATTAACTATTGGGGACATGGTTTACACTGTAATTTCAATTAAAGATATTATAATGTATTATCGTGATGGAACCCGTTTAGAAGGAACTCTTAAAGATTTAGATGGTCATGCAATTGCTGGAGCAACTGTATCTATAACTATTAATGGAATAAAATATAGTAGAGTAACTGATGCTAATGGTAAATTTTCCATGGCAATTAATCTTAATGCAGGTAATTACTCAGTATATGTCAAATTTGATTCAAATAATAAACAATCTGGAAGTGAAGCTAATTCTAATGTCTTAATTAAATCTACTATTGCTAGTAGGGATATTATTAAAATGTTTAGAAATGACACTCAATACTTTGCAGTTTTCCGTGATTCAAATGGTAATTTATTAAAAAATCAGGATGTTAGATTTAATATTAATGGTGTATGGTATACTCGTACAACTAATGCTGTAGGTACTGCTCGTTTAAACATTAATTTAAATCCGGGTACTTTCATTATTACTGCTGTTAACTCTGTTAATGGAGAACAAGTAGGTAATAATATTACTGTCTTATCTTTATTTAAAGAAAATAATGATCTTGTAAAATACTTTAAAAATGATTCTCAATACAAAGTTAAAGTAATTAAACAAGACGGTAGTGTTGCAGGTGCTGGTGAAGAAGTAACCTTTAATATTAATGGTGTCTTTTATAAACGTACTACTGATGCTAATGGTTATGCTACTTTAAAAATTAATTTAAATCCTGGAAATTATATTATAACTGCAATGTACAAAGATTGTATGGTTTCTAATAAAATCACTGTTAAACCAATTTTATTTGCTAGTGATTTAAGCATGAAATATCATGATGGCAGTAAATTTAAAGCTACATTACTTGATGGACAAGGTAAACCTTATGCTAATCAAAATGTAACTTTCAACATTAATGGTGTATTTTATAATAGATTAACTGATTCCAATGGTATTGCAAGTTTAAATATTAATTTAATACCTGGTAAGTATATTATTACTTCTACATTTAATGGTGCAGCTATTTCAAACACTATTACAATTGCTTAAGTGAATAATCTGTTTATTCACTTATTTTTTTTCTTTTTTATGTACTTTTTAATTATTTTTTATTTTTATCTAATCTTGTTTTTTGAAGTTGTATAAATATTTAAATAGGATTGTTGTCATATATTTATAACATAGTCAATTTTAGCGTATTTTTATTCTATTTTATTGGACTATACTTTATTTAATAACTTGAAAGGAGGTGAAAATATTAAAAAGCAAACTATATGGGGTTTATTATTAATATGTTGCTTTATTTTATCATTAAGTGCAGTTAGTGCATCTGATGTGGATAATTCTACTGTTGATTTGAACTATGAAAATGTAGCTATTAGTCAGGAAATTAATGAAAATAGTAATGTAATTAGTAATAATAATATTATTTTAAGTCCGGTCATTGGAGGTAAGGTTGTTGAAATTAATCAAAACAATTATGATAATTATTTCTACAAATTTACTGGTGATATTAAGGAAGATTCAGGTATTGAATCTGGTGATGTTTTAAAAATAGGTAATATATCTAACAGAGGATTTGTTATTGATCGTCAGCTTACTTTAATGCCTTTAGATGACACTTCTAAAATTTCAAATGGTTTTATTCATTTAGTTAAAGGTAGTGATGGATCTACAGTCTCAGGACTCACAATCAATAATACTAAAGGTTCTTTATCTATTAATGGTATATATGTAGGTCAATTACAGGGAATCTGGTTAACTAGGTCTAATAATAATACTATATTTAACAATACAATTAGGATAGCTAATGCTTCAGGTGTTTATGCAATGCCTATGGGATGGTCTAGTTATAATAAAATTCTTTACAATGATATGAGTACTTATGTTACTTGTGTGATGGTTATGGGTTCATGTCATTATAATTTAATTTCTCATAATAAATTGGAAACTTTGGATTATAATGATTTGATAGTTAGTAATTTAATTTACTTTAATCCTTTTGGTCATGCTGATTATGGTGGATCACCTTTGTGTGTAGGTAATACTATCTCATACAATTATCTTAAAGCTTTTTGTAATGGTGCAATGTCTATTGTTTTACAATTAGTTTATGATAATCATGTTAATACAACTATTGCTAATAATACTATTATCAGAGGTAGTTATGGTATTAATTTATATTCTGATAATGCAGTAATATATAATAATACAATTATTCAAAGTAGTGGTGGTATATCTGCAATGGGTAAGGATATATCAGTTACTTATAATAATGTATCTGGTGTTAGTCAAGTACATGGTATTTTAGTTTCTGGTGAAAAAGGTTATTCAGCTATTGTAGCTCATAATAATGTTACCTTTGTTGATCTTGTATTTGGTATTGGTGTATCTAATTATACTGAAGCTTTTAATAATACTATTAATATTAAGAATTATGGTATAGGTATAAGTATTACAGATATTTGTTCTTATGTTCATGATAATAGAATTAAAGTTAATCATGATGATGGTATGACATTTATTGGATCTAACAATACTATGTCAAATAATATAATTGATACAAATGCTAGAGGTATATCTATAACATCTACATCTAATGTAAAAAGATATTATTATAATAATATTTTGAATAATGTTATACGTAGTGAAAGCTATGGTATTTTCATTAAAGGTTTGATTTATAAGACTACAATATCTGGTAATGTAATTGAAACTAATGCTAGTGTAGGTATCTATAAAGAAATTACTGATGAAATTGCAGATAATAACTCTGATAATATGATTAATGGAGTTATTTATGATTCAACAGCTTTAGTTATTAATGATGATAATTTTTACCATTATTTTGATGAAAATGGTTATTTAAATTATACTTTTGAAGCAAATAAAACTAAGGTAATATTCTTCACATTTTTATCTAATAAAGATGTTTTCTTTGTAGAGAAAATTAATGTTATTAGTAACAAACAAAATAATTTATTATTTAATGTTACTCTTTCATTTAGTGGAGATGCTAGCGGATCATTAATTAGGGACTTTAATTTCTATAATATGAATAAAGAAGCTATTATTTTAAATGGTGTAGATGATATTACATTTTCTAATAATAATATAACTTTGATATTAAAGGATAAAAGTCCTGTTAATTCAGCTATTTCTGTTATTGATGTATGTAATAATATAAATATAAAAAATAATAATATTTACGTTAATTCAAAAGCATCTTATGCTTATGCTATTAGTATACCAGCTTACAATCCTTCAAGATTGAATTATAATAAAGCATTGTCTTCCGGATTTAAAATTACTGGAAACACAATTATTATGATAGGTACTGGTGTAACTGAGGGTATTTATAGTGATGTTTTAACTGAAAGTGAAATTACAGGGAATAATATTAACATTATTTCTGATGGTGCTGCTTATGGTATTGCAAGTTGTAATGTTATTGGAAAACCTCATGATTTGAACATTTCAAATAATAATATTGTTATTCATTCTAAAGGTATGGCATATCTTATTGAGTTACATATAAATTATAATGTCACTCTTGTAAATAATTATCTTTATGCTAATTCTAATGGTGTTTATGGTATTGGCATATACATGTCAGATAACATTTCCATTATAAATAACACTTTTCATATCTTTGGAAAAGATTTATCTAAAATTACTGAAAATCATGATGTGTTAGGTATTGGACAAGGAGCTATTGGAATAATTAAATTTACAAATAATACAAATATCTCTGGAAATTTAATTTATGCTAATGTAACAATTCCAATATTTATAGAGAATAATACTTCTATTATTGAATTTGGTAGTACATACTATGTTATTGATGATAATAATTATGGAAAATATTTTAATAACAATATAAATTCTAATATTATTCGTAATAATGATGTTTTGTTATTAAATAACTTAACTAAAGGTCAAACTTTAATAATTAATATTCCAATTAATATCACAAGTTACAAAGAAAATGTTACTTCTATTGTAAATATAATTCTTAATAGTGGTTCTTCATCAGCAAATATTACTAATTTAACTTTAATTAACTCTACAATAATTTTAAACAAGGTTTCTAAAGTTTATGTTAAAAATAATAATTTAACAAATTCTACTGTAAATGTTGTTGGTGGTAGTGATAATTATATAATTAATAATACTTTTTCTGGTGAAAATTGTGATGCATTTATTAAATTAATTGATACTTCTTTAGGACATGTAATTTCTAATAATATGACTTTTAATAATGTTAAAACACTCATAATTATTAAAAATTCTAAAGATTCAGAAATTGCTTACAATATTCTTGTTGGAATGGCTAATTATGTTGTTAATTCAATTGATTCAAGCTATACTAAGTTTAATCATAATAATTTAACTATTAGTGGATATTCTATATTCGGATATTATGGAGATAACTCTGCATTTGATTCAATATTGTATAATGATATCAATATTATTGGAATGGCAAAAACTACTAATCAGGCAGCTATTTATTTCACTGGTAACTCTGCAAGTAATACTGTAGCTCATAACAATATATTTTCTTACTCAGTTAATGGGGATGATTATGCAGTTATAATAATAGCTAATGAGAATTTATTTAATAAAGTTATAAATAATTATCTTATTAGTGGTAATGGATCTAAACGTGCAAATGGTGCAGTTTATGCATTGTATGATTTAGTAATAGATAATACTCCTTTTAAAATCTATGTTACTGTTGATGGTAGTGATATTACTGGAGATGGTAGTGAAGAACACCCTTATGCTTCATTAGCTTTTGCATTAAGTAAAGCTTTAAATCATTGTATAATTTACTTAGGTGATGGTGTATTTATAGAATATAATTTAATTATTGATAAAAATGTCACTATTTGTGCTATTAATCCTGGTAAAGTAACTATTGATGCAAATAATAATCAATTATTTACTATATTAGCTAATGGTACTTTGTCAATTAATGGATTATGTGTAGCTAATGGATATAATGTTATTGGCGGATCATTGTTTATTAATTATGGTACATTATACATTAATAATTCCATAATCTGTAACTCTTCTTCTTACTTTGATAATAGTAATCCGGTATTTGTAAATAAAACTGTTGATAGTCGTGGTAATGAGTATTGGTATACTGTAGACTGTAAAAATACAGGATTGGGTGGAGCTATATTAAATTATGGTAATTTAATTATTAATTCTACAGAATTATTCGGTAATTATGGTCATAAAGGTGGAGCAATAGCTGATTTTGGTAAAACAATTATTGATTCATCTATTATTCATGATAATCAGGGTGTTCATGGTGGAGCTATATATACTGATTCAGTTAATGAGTTTAATATCTATAACACATTATTCTACGGTAATCTTGCTGTTATTGATTTAACTCATTGTTATATTCAAAAATATTCAACTGGATGGTCTATTGACGCTGGTACTAATTATGAGTATAGATCAGTATGTGATGTTTCTGTAGGCTCTGGTGGTGCAATTTTTAATAAAAATACAGCATTAAATATTTTTGATTCAGTATTCTTCCAGAATAATGCATATAATGGTGGAGCTATTGGAAGTATTTCAAATTATGGAGAATATTCTACATATAAACCAAAAGCTTCATTATATATAAGTAACTGTTTCTTTGTTTATAATGTAGCTAATTCAACATTTGTGGATGGTTCTTCATTAAATAATAATTATTTATATAAGAATTATGCAGATGGTGGAGCTATTTATGGAACTTTTGATAAATTTACATTTAAAGATTCCACATTATCTTATAATAAAGCAGTAAATGATGGTGGAGCATTATATGTTCAAGCAAATGATGGACGTATTGATGGTTCTATAATTACTCATAATCGTGCAGGAGGTTCTGGAGGTGCATTATGTATTTCTAATAACTTCTTAATAACTAATACAATTATAAGTAATAATTCAGCAACTTATGGTGGAGCTATTAGTTATAGTTCATATGTTTATTATGGTCATACTCAGAATAATTTGAATATCTTTAATTCAACTATTTCTGATAATAGTGCATTGGAAGAAGGTGGTGCATTTTCATTAGGTGCAGCTAATGTTGTAATTCATAACTCCAATATTATGAATAATCATGCTCCTAAAGGTTCTACTTTCCAAGCTAGAGATTCTCATTTGTATATTGATGCAAGACATAATTATTGGGAATCTTGGATTGATAAAAAGCATTCTAAACCTGGAGTTCTTGATGATTCAGTTTGGAATTTAAATGATAAAATTATATGGAAGCCATTTTCTAGAACTATGATTAAATGGTGGCCTACTATTGTCCAACCAGATAATCCAAATGATGATAATCCATCTAAACCTGGTAATGATAATAATCCAGTATCTCCACCTTCAATTATCAATACAAAACCTAGTTGGAGTACTAATCCGGATATTGGAAGGCCAGGTCATAATGGTCCGGGTGGTCAAGGTCCTACTGGTCCTGCTGGTGGGCCTGGAGGTGATGGTTCTAATCTAGGTCCGGGCGATGGTGGAATATATGGTCCTGCTGGTGGACATGAAGTAAATGGTACTGATCCTAAAGGAGATAGTGTTCAAGGTAATAGCAGTCAATCTGAAGGAACTCCAAACATGGACCATGGAGTTAATGGCAGTTTAGATATTAATAGTTTAAGCCAAATTAATAGTGCTAATGCTCAAAATTTAGCTACTGTAGGTTTAACTGCAAATGCTGCTTCATCAGCTAGTTCAAGTTCTTCTGGTGCTGGTGGTTCTCAAAGTTCTTCCAGTTCAAGTTCATCTAGTGATAGTTCTAAATCTTATGAGCTTGATGAAAAAGATGTCAATAAACAATTAGATGATCCAAACACAATATTTACATTTATTGGTTTAATTATTGTTCTTATAATCTGTTTGTTCATTGGTTACAAACACAGAAAAGATAAGGATAATGAATAATTAAACCATCTTTTTTTCTTTTTTTCATGTTCTTTAAAAACTTTTTTATAGTACTTCTTATTTAAATTAATAACATTATGGTTGATTTTTAACCAAATATAATTTAATTAAGAGGTGTTAATTATTTCATTTAAAAGAAATACATTCATAATTCTGCTAATTTTAATTGTAATATCTTCAATTACTTTTGTTAGTGCTAATGGTGATGTTAATGCAACATATAATTCTGTTGATGATGTTATAGTTGAAAATAGCTATTGTGAATATTCAGTGGGGGATGGGTTAAATGATGAGATTTATGTTAATCCTTCAACAAATATATCTGTAACTCCTGATGGTAGTCAAGATAAACCTTATTCTTCAATAACTGATGCAATTTATAATGCTGATGATAATTCTACTATTATTCTTATGGATGGTGTTTATAGTTCTCCTGAAGATGTTGATATTGGAATAACTAAAAATTTAGTGATTAAATCATTAACAGGGAATGTAACTATTGATGGTAAAGGTCAAAATTCCTTTTTTAACATTTTTGAAGGTAAAAATTTAAGTTTAGAAAATATTAATTTTATCAATGGTAAAACCACATCATATTCTAATTATTATGGTGTTATTTATAATAAAGGAATTCTAACTTTAAATAATGTTAATTTTAAAAAAATGAATAATTTTATGGGCGTTATTTATAATGAAGGAGATTTAAAAGTTTATAATTCTAAATTTTCTGATTGTTTAAGCTCTAATTATGCTGATATAATTATGAATTTTGGAAATTGTAGTGTTGTTAATAGTAAATTGATTGCAGATCCTTCAAACAAATATCCTGCAATTTATAATTTCCATAACTTGTTTGTAAACAACTCTCAAACTTTTGGAATTTATTCAAATCCTGATTTTGATGCAGATGTTTTTGAAAGCATTACTATGATAGTTATTAACTCACAAGTTGGGGCACTAAAATGTAGTAATGGTACTTTTATAGTTAATAATACAATTTCTAGTGATGGTTTTAGAGCAGAAAACTCTGTAGTTAATATGACTGGGGTATACTTTAGAACTAGTGGTTATTCAGGTATATCTTCTATATTTAACTCTAATGCAACTATCAAATCATCATACTTCGACAACAGTATTAATATGGGTAGTTCTAATCTTAATATAACTTATTCCGTTATATTGGGGGAAATTTATGGAAATGGTATTTATGCAGCTAATGTTTCAGCAAATTATAATTGGTGGGGTATAAATAAAGGACCATTTATTAGATATGTTAAATCAGATGCTAAATATTGGATTGTAATGACTTTTGAGTGTGATGAATCTCCAATTAGTGTAGGTACTGATGCTGAATTTAGGGTAACATTAAATAAATATACTGATGGAGAATCCATGGCAAAATTAGATAATCCGTCTTTACTTCCTCAAATGACTGTTAAATTTGAATCTCAAAATGGTAAGTTTATATATTCCAGTGGAACTTTAGTTAATGGTACATTTTCCAATTATTTAAAAAATAACAATGAAAGTTCTATAGTTTATGCAGTTATTAATTCTCAAAGATTAAGGCTTGTTATTGGTACTGGTTTAACTAATTATGATTGGTATGTTTCACCAGATGGACATAATGGTTTTGGTGATGGAAGTAAGGATAATCCTTATAAAACTTTAGAGTATACAATATCCAAGGCATTAAATGGTAATACTATTTATTTATTAAGTGGAATTTACACTAATAATTGGAATTCCAATTTAAATATTGTTAAAAATTTAACTATTGTTGGAATAGGCAATAATGTAACTTTAAGTAGAGAAAATGCTCGTAATATATTCATAATTCAGGAATGGGGTAGTTTAACACTTAAAAATTTAAATTTTACAGTTAACATGAAACAATATTCCGATGAATTAATTGTTGTTAAAGGTGGAAATTTAACTATTTTTGATTCTAATTTCTATGATATTAGATCTGAAGCTATTGTTTTGTCAGGTGAGGGTATTCAAAATAAAGGTAATATATATGTTGATAATATTACTTTTAAAAACATTGTAGGTCCATTAATTCAAGGTGGAGCTAATATTACAATTAATAATATTTTAGCTGAAAAATGTAGCAATATTTATACATATAGAGGTTATGAAGCATATAATGCATGTTTCCCAGTGTGGAATTCTATTACTATTTTAAATTCTACATTTAAAGATATTACTGTTGGAATTGTTAACTTAAATCCTACTTTTTATTCTTCATCTTCTATTTTAAATGGAGATTTGGTAGGTGCATTAACTAATAAAGGTTATGTATATGTTGATGGTTGTTATTTTATAGAAAATAATTTCAGGCCTGATGATTATTATTCCAGTTCTCGTGTAGGATTAAATGCTGGTAATGATGGATATGTAAATAATTGTTCTTTTATTAAAAACAAAGGCACATTATTTGTAGGAAATCGTGTAAATAATTCTGTATTTGAATCTAATGATATTTGTTTTGTAGATGCTAAATTAATTAATAATTCATATTTCTTCAACAATAAGAATAATGCAGTTTCATCTTCTTCTTCCACTTATTCAAGTAGGGGGGTTGCTTCTGCTGATGAAGTTTATTATTCTGTATTTGTTGGGAACAAAGCAGCATATGGTGGTGCTCTTTCAGATACTAAAATAATTCATTATTCTGTATTTTTGAATAATTCTGCAACTTATGAAGGTGATGATATCTTTGTATATAATGGTGAAGTAGATTATTCAAGTAACTGGTGGGGTTCTAATCAAAAACCTGATGAAAATAGAGTTTTTGTTCATATTGGTACCTTAACTCTTGATAATTGGGTTATAATGTCATTGGATGCTGTTACTAATACACATATTGTTGTTGCTTTAAACAAATTAATAGATAATGATGGCAATATAGTTAATTTTGATAAAATTCTTCCATCTAGAAATGTTTATTTATCTTCTGATTATGGTGTAATTTCTCCAACTAATGGTTCTCTTAAAAATAATAAATTTGATGCTTATGTTATTCAAAATGAAACATCTGCTGATTTCAATGTTTATGCAAAAATTGATAATCAAGTTCTGGATTTAACACTTAGAAATAATAACACTCAATTAATGATGGAAAATGTGACATTTTATGGAAACAATAACATTTATGAAATCACTTTAATCAATGTAAATGGTCATAGAATATTTAATCAGACTTTAGTGGTGGAAATAACAACTCCTTCTGGTAAAAAGGAATCTTTCAATGTTGTTACTGATGAAAAAGGTTGTGCTAAGTTTGAAGTAACATATCCAGTTGGAACATATACTGTTAATGTTTATTATGCAGGTAATGGTTATTTTGAAGGATGTAATAATTCTGCTAAAATTATTGTTGAACCATCTGTTACTTATTTAATTAGCTATAATTACACATTTTATGGTAAGAATGTTAATTTCTATGCAGTTTTAAGTAATGGTCAGGTAGGTATTGCTAATCAACTTATTAAGATTACTATAATTGATTCCAAAGGAACTTCAAGAGTAGCTATTCTTACAACTGACTCTACAGGCCGTGCAAATGCAGTGTTAAGTTTGGATGTTGGAAAATACACAATTAAATGTGAATACGCTGGAGATGGTTGGTATTTACCAAGTTCCTCTGTGTCTTATGTTGAAATCCGTCCAGTTAATTCAACAATCGATGTCCCTGATGTTATTTTTTATGGTATTGGAAATGAATATCAAATCATTTTAAGAGATGCTCACGGAACATTAATTCGTGGAGAATATATTAAGGTAGTTATAAGTAGGGGTAATTTGTCTGATACGTTCACTTTACAAACTGATGAAAATGGAGTAGCTAGTTTAACTATTAATTATCTTCCTGGAACTTACAAAGTCCATGCTACTTATGCTGGAGATAATGTTTATGGTCCGGCAAGTGGTGACGGAACTATTGTAGTCAATAAAGTTTTAACTGTTATTTCAGGTTTCCATTATATTAAAATCCCATTAAATGGTGTTTATACAGTTGTTTTAACTGATATGTTTGGTCATAGGGTTACTAATGCAACTGTGAGATTAAACTTGTATCAGGGTACTTTATTGAAAACTTATACTGGTGTAACAGATGGTAATGGAGAAGTAACTTTCCGTATTACTCAGGGTGAAGGAACTTATTTAGCTACATTTGATTTTGATGGTAATACCTGGTATATTGAATCTACTGGTGCTGCAACTATTGTTGTTGATAGTAAAACTGCATTAGGTGAAGTTTCAATTAATGCTACTGATTTTATTCAGTTTTATGGTGAAGATAAGTACTTTGTAATTTCATTTAATGATACAAATGCATACAGTTTATATGGTAAGGAAATTATAGTTACAATTTCTTCTGGTTCTTGGCAAAAAACTTACACTGTATACACGGATCTTTATGGTTTAGCCCGTTTGCAAATTACATTGGCTCCAGGTTTGTATAATATTACTTATCAATATACAAATCAGTATTATGGATTGTTTGCTAAGAATTCAAGTACTATTTCAGTTTACCGTATGCCAACTACTATACTTGCATCTGATGTTATTATGAATGTTGGTGAAGCTAAATATTATGAAATTAAAATACTTGATGCTAGAAATGCACCTGTTAAAAATATGCAAGTGATGATTGATATAAATGGAACAAAATATAATGCTACTACAAATAATGAGGGTATGGCTCGTTTACTATTGGATCTTGGTGTAGGTAAGTATTTAGTTACTTATTATATAGATAGTCCATACTATATTCCATCTTCTGGTTCATCTTATATTTTGGTAGTTGATTCAGATAAGACTTCAACAGATTTAAAAGGTGAAGATGTAAATGGATATGATAATGAATCTATGAATTTCACACTTATTTTAAGTGATATTTTAGATAATCCAATAAGCTATGCAACTGTTTTAGTTAATGTTTCCACTATTGATGGGGAATTTATTGGAACTTATAAAGGAGTCACTTTAAAAGATGGTCGTGTTGTATTTAGCTTTAATTTAGATTATGGAAAATATATTGTTTCAGCATATTATTCTGGAAGTAATTCTTATCTTGGAAGTTATACAGTTAATTATATAAGTATAGATTCTGTAAGTAACACTACAAAAACAATCTTAATTGCAGGAGATTCATCTTTAGGAGATAGTGAGGATTATTATGTTCTTTTAATTGACGAAAATGGAACTATTTTGCCTGGAAAAACCATTAAATTTGTAATAGGTAATGAAACATATGAAACACTTACAGATTATCTTGGTAAAGCATATCTGGATGTTATTTTATCTCCAGGATTCCATGAAATTAAAGCAATATTTGATGGTGATGATACATACAAAAAATCAACTGTAAAAACTACATTGGTTATTTCAGGTAATTCAACATATTTATTTGCTTTAAATTGTACTAAGAATTATCGTAATGGAACTCAATTCCATGTACAATTATTGGATTCTTATTCAAAACCATTAGCTAATCGTACAATTGCTATAACAATTAATGGTAGAACTTATAATCGTACTACTGATGAAAATGGTTGGGCAACTATGAATATTAATCTTCAGCCTGGAGAATATGAAGTGTTATGTGCATATTATGGTCCAACAGAATCTGATAATGCATTTTCAAAAGCTATGGTGAAAGTATTGCCAACAATTTTAGCAGATAATTTGATTAAGTATTATAGAAACGGATCTCAATTTTATGTTAAGATAATTGATGGTGCAGGTAAACCTATAGCTAATACTAATGTTTCAATGAATATTAATGGAGTATTTTATGTTCGTGAAACTAACAGTGAAGGAATAGCTAGATTAAATATTAATTTACTTCCTGGAAAATATATTTTAACAGCACACAATCCATATGATGGTTTATTAAGGGCATTTAATATTACAGTTTTATCAACTGTTGAAGCTAATGATTTAGTTAAATATTATCATAATGATTCTCAATTCTATGCTAAATTTTTAGATGATTCTGGTAAACCATTAGCAAATACTGATATTAAATTTAATATTAATGGTGTATTTTACACACGTCAAACTAATTGGGAAGGTGTAGCTAAATTAACTATTAATTTACGTCCTGGGGATTATATTTTAACTGCTATCCACCATAATGGTCTTCAAGTAGGTAGTAAGGTTACTGTATATCCAACATTGGAAGGTAGTGATTTAACTATGAACTATCATGATGGCAGTAAATTCAAAGCTCGTTTAGTTGATGGTACTGGTCGTGCATTAGCTAATGAAACTATAACATTTAATATTAATGGTGTTTTTTATCATAGAGTTACTGATGCTAATGGTATAGCTACTTTAAACATTAACTTGATTGTAGGTAAATATATTATAACGTCTATTTATGATGATTATGCTACATCCAACACGGTTCTAGTGAATAAATTATAATTTATTCTATAATTCAAATTAAAAGTAAATTTCATTTGTTTAAGGGAGTTTAACATTCTCTTATCTTTCTTTTTTATAAAATTTATTTGATAAATTTTAAATATATTTTTAAACATAAACTATTATGTTACATTTGATAATTTTTCAGATGTAATAAGTACATGTTAATTTGGTGAATTTTTCAATGAAATTAAATAAATTAATTTTAGTTAGTATTTTTTTACTAGCTACTTTGGCTTTAGGAGCTGTTAGTGCTTCTGAAGATTTGGAAGTAGGTGATATCTCTTCTAGTAATATTATTACAAATCCTGATTTCAGTGGTTTGTATACTACATTTTCAGATTCAGATATCATTACTGCCGAAGGAAATGTCGCAAATACTAATGAAATTTATGTGAATACTACTGGTGATGATTCAGGTGCTGGTAGTCAAAAAAGTCCTTATGCTACAATAAATAAAGGTATTTCAAGTGCAAATGCTTCTGACAATACAATTATTTATTTAAGTGAAGGAACATTCGCAGGAGATAATAATACTGAGTTAAATATTAATTTAGCTCATGGAAAATATGGTGGTTCTTTAACTATTATTGGTCAAGGAACTGATAAAACAAAAATTGATGGTGAAGGAGTAGGTTCATTTATTAAATCTGTCAGTGGAGATACTGCTTTAACTTTAATAAATATTTCTTTTATTAATGGTAAATCCAATTCAGGAAGCATGATTACTTGTGGTGGTAATTTAACTATTAATAATTGTTTATTTGAAAACAATTATGCTACTGGTTCTCAAGGAACTATTGTTGCTAAAGGAATGAGTCTTAAAGTAACAAATTCAATATTTAGAAATAACACTGCTTCAAACCAAGGACCGGATATATGTTTCAATAATAATAATGGGGATGTTGTTATAACTAATTCAACATTTTCTAACTCTGTTAATACAGGATATTCATGTGGAGCATCTGTTTATATTTCTTCTTCTAAAAATGCTAAAATAACTGGAAATACATTTAAAGATATTTCTGCTAATTATAATGATGCTGCACTTCAAATTGATAGTAGTAATGGTCAAATTGAATATAATACATTTATTAATTGTACTAATACCAATACTGATACTGGTTATTGGGCTCAATATGGTGTAATTTACATTAAGGGTGTTAATTTATTAAAAGGTAATAAATTTATAAATTCTTCTTCTAACATGGGATTAATTTATAATAATGGGGCTATGAATGCAATTGTCACATTTGCAAATACATCAACTACTAAAACTACTTTTACTTTAAATGCTACTGTAACTGATGATATGGGAAATATCATATCTTCTCCTTATGAAGTGGAATTTAATATGGGTGGTAAAAAAGTAGGTGAAAGTACTGTAAATAAAGGTATTGCATCAATAACTGTCTCTAAGTTATTTGACAATGGTAAATACATTATTGATGGTGCATATTCTGGTAATTTAAATACTTATCATAAAGGAACTCTTGATATTGATATTGATAGAACTTTAGTAGAATTTTGGGTTTCTACAAAAGGTAATGATACTACTGGTGATGGAAGTAAATTAAACCCATTTAATACTATTGATCATGCAATAACTGCAGCTTTAGACAAATCTATAAATATTGCAATTCATATTATGGATGGTACATATAATGGTACAGGTAATGTTAACTTAAAATATGAAAGAATAGCTATTTTAAGTTTAATTGGTGAAACTCATGGTAACACTATAATTGATGGTCAAAATAAAAATTATTTCTTCTCTTTCAATAAAGAAATGATTGTAACTATGACTAATTTAACATTTGCTAATGGTCTTGCAGGAAATATTGGTTGGAATAGAGGAGTTATTTATGGTGCTTTAATGACTATGAATGATTGTATTATCATGAATTGTAGTTCTGTTAGTAATATAGTTTATGATGTAGATACTCAAAACTCAAATTTAGTCTTTAATAATTTAACTTATATTAACAACAATGGTAATATGTGGTTAGGTTATGCAACAATAAATAATTCTTATTTTGCAAATAATGTAGGTAATAGTCTTGGTGGAGTTATAAGGGGAACTAACTCTCTAACTGTTACTAATTCTAAGTTCATAAATAATACTAATCCTAAAAACAGTAATGCTGAAGGTGGAGCTATTTATGCTAAAGATATTATAAGTATAAATAATATCTATGATTCAAATCATGCTGGAACTAAAGGTGGAGCTGTTTATATATCTGGTAGTGAAAAAGCAACATTTATAAATGATACTTTTATAAACAACCGTGCTGCTGGTGAAGGTGGTGCAGTATATAGTTATGGAAGTAGTAACAGTTTTATCCCTCTTGTAATCTTTGAAAATGTTAAATTTATAAACAATACTGGAGCTAAAGGTGGAGCAGCTGCTGTTTCTGGCGCTACATTTAATAAAGTTACTTTTAAAGATAATCATGCTGATATTGGTGGAGCTATTTACTTAGTTCCTGTAACAAATGGTAAAAACAATAATATTCAAGATTTAACTATTTCTGATGATTCTTCATTTGAAAATAATAATGCTCCTGAAGGTAAAGATATATATATCTCAACACCTGTTGCTAATGAAGGTATTGCAAATGTAACTGGACTTACAATTACTTTCAATGATTTACATGTCACTGCTTTAGCAGATAAATTATCTGCATCAGTAACTCATGCTAGTGGAGCAGTTATTAGTGGAAATACAGTTACATTCTTTATTGGTGGTAAATATGCAGGAATTAGTGATGTAATTAATGGTGTAGCTACTTATAATTATGTTGGATTTGAAGATGGTAAATACAGTTTAAGCGGAACTTATAATGCAAATGGTAAAAATTACATATATAAAAATGGAACTATTACTGTTGCTATTAGTGGAATATTAGATAGTATAACTGTTTATGTATCTGATGCTAAAGGTAATGATAGTACTGCAGATGGATCTTTAGCTAAACCGTTTAAATCAATTAGAGCAGCATTAGAATATGCTCAATCTAAATCTAGAACTGTTATTGTTAATGTGTTGGAAGGTAACTATTCTGGTAATCTTAATGTTAACTTGGATATTCAAGTAAATATTGATATTTCAATTATTGGTGCTGGTGAAAACAAAACTATAATATCTGATGCTACTGCTAAATACTTTATTAAAGCATTACAAGGTAAAAGTTCTCTTAAAATAGCTAATATGACTATTGATAGAGTTGGAGATTATTTAAACTCTATGTTATATATTGAAGAAAATGTTCATGTACTTATTGATACAGTTGAATTTATTAATGGAAAAGGTAATTTAGGTGGAGCAATTTACTCTGATGGTATTTTAACTATTAAAAACTCATATTTCTTCAATAATGGTTATGCAAATGCAGATAAACGTCAAAATGCAATTGCTGGTGGAGCTATATATAATGGTGGTACTTTAAGAATTGATAATACTACTTTTGAAGCAAACCATGCAACCAGAGCTTCAACTATTGCAAACCAAGGTAATTTATACATGAATAATTCTCAAATTATTGATAGTATCTCTGCTCCTGGTTTAAATATGGATTTAAGAGTTATAGCTTCTTATAATTTAGGTCAAGTTGGAAATATCACTCTTGAAAATACTAAAATTTTATTAACTGGTAGGACACCAGTGGATATTGTTGGTTCTGATAATCTTTATCAAGGAGATAGATCTGTTACCTGTTTAGGTATTGGAAGTTCTGAAAAAGTTATATTTATTAATGTAACTGTTGATGGAAACGGATCAACTACTTCTGGATCTTATGTCTTTGGTGGATTCAACAGTTGGGTTGAAACTGGTGGTAGATCCCAGACTCCTAAAGATATTCATGTATATAATTCTACATTTGCTAATTTAAAATCTGTAAATGTATATTATCTTAAAATAAACTCTACAAGGATATTTGATGGATGTATTTTTGATAATGTTGATTATTTAGTAGATGTAATTACTGCAGGTGCTGGAGATTCTTTAACTATTAAAAATTCTGTTATTCTCGGTGAAACTAAAGTTGGTAAAGTTGCTAATGTTAATTTAAATATTAGTTTAGATAATAACTGGTGGGGAAATAATAATGGAACTTATTATGAAGCAGTTATTAGATATGTGAATGGAATGAACCCATCTATAAATGAAGTAAGTAAAGTTAATGCTACTCCAAATACCTGGTTGGTTTTAACTTTAGATGTTACTAATAAAACAGGTTTAATTCAAGAGGTTATTTTAGCATTTAAAGTATTTAATGGAACTAATTTAACTGATTATACTGGTAGCTTACCTGCACGTAATTTTAATATGTCTATGGTTAACGGTACTTTGAGTATGGTTAATGGTACAATTACAAATATTATTATTTCTGGTTTTGAAGCTAATGAGGGTGATTATACTATTATAGCTACTGTTGATGGTCAAAGTGTAACTTTAAGTGGTAGTGCTTATTTAGGAAAAGCTATTATTGAAGTTAATGATGTTGTTATGGATTATAATGAGATTATAATTGTTAATGCGACATTGAGGGATGATTTAGGTAATTCTTTAGTTAATGTTAATGTGACTTTGAGAGTAAATGGTAAGGTTTATCATGTTGTCACTGATGAGAATGGTGTTGCTAGTTTCGTGATTGAGCAATTAGCTCCTGGAAATTACACTTTAGACTATTCCATAAGTGGGGATAAAGTAATATCTGAAACTACTAATTCATCATCTTTAATAATTAACAAAGCTAAGAATAATATGAAAGTTAATATATCTGCTGGTGTTGCAGGTGAAGATGTAATAATCAACGTTGCAGGCTCTAATGATGCAACAGGAAACATAACAATAAGTGTTAATAATAAGAATTATAATGTTGCTTTAGTTAATGGATCGGCTAGTTTAACTTTAAAAGATTTAACTGACGGATTTTACAATGTCAATATTGTTTATTCTGGTGATAAAAACTATGAAAAACAAGTAATCAACACTAATTTAACAGTAGAAATTAATAAAAACGTAAATATTGATGTAAATAATATTGTAATGTTTTACCACGATGGTACTAGATTAGTTGCTGTTTTAACTGATTATAAAGGTAATCCAATAGCTAATGCTACTATTTACTTTGTAATTAATGGTGTAACATATGCTAGAATTACTGATGTTAATGGTAGTGCTTCTATGGCTTTAAACTTAAAAGCAGGAATTTATAATGCTTCTGTTTTATTCAATGGCACTGATAAATATGGTAAAGTAGCTAAAAACACTACTGTAATTATTAGATCTACTATTGAATCAGTAGATATTATTAAAATGTATCAGAATGGAACTCAGTTCTTTGCTAAATTCTTCGACAAAAATGGAAACTTGTTATCTAACACTAATGTTACATTTAATATCAATGGTGTATTTTATACTCGTGAAACCAATAAAGATGGTGTTGCAAGATTAGCAATTAACTTAAGACCTGGAAAATACATTTTAACTGCAATTAACCCAGTTAACAGTGAAGAACAAGGTTTCAATATTACTGTTAGAAGTTTAATTGAAGCTGGTGATTTAACTAAGTACTTCCAGAATGCTTCTAAATTCGAAGCAACTATTTACAACAAAGATGGTAGTCTTGCAGTTAACAAAGAAGTTACATTTAACATTAATGGTGTGTTCTATAAACGTACTACTAATGATAAAGGTGTAGTTAGCTTAGCTATTAACTTAAGACCAGGAAACTATACTATTACTACTATGTATGATGGATTAGAGATGGGTAATAATGTTAATGTTTTACCAACTCTTGAAACCAAGGATCTCTCTATGAAGTTCCGTGATGGCAGTAAATTCACTGCAAAAACAGTTGATGGTCAAGGTAAGCCTTTAGCTAATCAAAATGTAACATTCAACGTAAATGGTGTATTCTACCATAAAGTATCTGATGCTAATGGTATTGCAAGTTTAAACATTAATTTAATTGCAGGTGAATACGTCATTACTTCAATCTGGAATGACTTCCAAGTTGGAAATAAAATTACTATTATTTAAGGGAATTTAAATATTCTCTTAACTTTTTTTATTTTTACATGTAGATTACTTAACTCATATATCTTATTTTTTAGAGTAAGTATGATTTTAATTAAAAGTTTAATCTAAATTTTTAAAAAAGAAGAATAAATTACTATTTACTTTGGGATATTTTTAATAATTTTCATGAGAAAAAAGAGAGGGAATAATTAGTTAAAATTATTTAACTAACTATTGATGACTTCTTTGACTTTGTCAAAAAGTCCTTTTTCAACATGGTGGATTTCATTTCCACTTACTTCGTCGAATTCTTTTAATAATTTTTTCTGTTTATTGTTTAATTTTTTAGGAACAACAACTTTTACAGTTACATAAAGATTTCCCCTACCTTTATGTCTTACTGAAGTCATTCCTTGATCTTTAAGTTTGAATACCGTTCCGCTTTGAGTTCCTGGAGTTACTTTAAACTCAACCTTTTTACCTTCAATAGTTGGTATCTGGATTACATCTCCTAATGCTGCTTGTGGGAAACTAATTTGCTGTTCGTAGTAAAGGTGGTCTCCTTCACGTTGGAACTCTTTGTTTCTTTTAATGTGGACACTAGCTATAAGATCTCCTTCATATCCTGGTTGGTCTCCACAGTTACCTTCACCAGATACTCTTAAACGGTCTCCTTCATCAACACCTGCAGGAATTTCAATTTTTATGGTTTTACTTTCTCTTATGTTACCTTTTCCATGACATTCTTCACATGGGTCAGTAATTATTTTACCGGTACCACCACATTCTCTACATGGTCTTACATTCATCATTTGACCAAGTATTGTGTTGCTTACTTGTTTTATTTGTCCTGTTCCGTTACATGTTGGACAAGTTTTTGGTTCAACACCTGGTTTTGATTTACTTCCGTTACATGTTGGACAGATTTTGCTTCTGCGTATTTTTACTTCTTTTTCTGCACCACTGTAAGCTTCTTCTAAAGTTATTTTAACTTCAGTATATATGTCTGATCCTCTTTGAGGGCCACTTGGACCTCCACGTCCACGTTGACCGCCACCTCCAAATCCAAACATGTCAAATATATTGCCTATGTCAAAACCTTGGAAGATATCTTCGAAGTTTACATTTTGGTAGAAGTCTTCTGCACTAAATCCATCCATACCAGCATGACCAAATTGATCATATCTTTGACGTTTTTCATCATCAGATAAGACGGCATAAGCTTCACTTACTTCTTTAAATTTTTCTTCAGCTCCTTCTTCCTCACTTACGTCTGGATGGTATTTCATAGCTAGTTTACGATAAGCTTTTTTAATGTCCTTTTCTGAAGCATTTTTATCTACTCCTAGAACATCATAATAATCTCGCTTTTCTGCCATTTAGTCACCTTTTTAAGTATTTAAAAAAATAAAAAATAGAATAAATAATTTGTTTTATATTTCATTGTTAGTTTATTTTGATTCTGATTTTGTAACCTACTTAGAAATAATAAAACATATATTATTTAATCTAATCATCTTTTACTTCGTAATCTGCGTCAATTGTTCCGTCGTCATCATCTTTTGAATTATCTTGAGCACCTGCATTTGGATTAGCTTGTTGTTGTGCTTGTGCTTGTTGTTGTGCTTCTTGGTAGATTTTTGCACTAATTCCTTGAACTACTTCGGATAATTCATCAGATTTTTCTTTAATAGCTGCAATATCGTCACCAGCTACAAGTTCTCTTAATTCTTCAACAAGACCATTAACTTTTTCTTTTTCATCATCTGATACTTTGTCTTTTAATTCATCTAAAGCTTTTTCAGATGTGTAAATTAAAGAATCTGCATTGTTTCTTACTTCAATTTCTTCTTGTTTTTGTTTATCTGCTTCAGCATTCATTTCTGCTTCTTTGATTTTTTGTTCGATTTCTTCATCAGATAATTTAGTTGAGGAAGTAATTGTAATTGCTTGTTCTTTACCAGTACCTTTATCTTTTGCAGATACATTAATTATACCATTTGCATCAATATCAAAGGTAACTTCAATTTGAGGAACTCCTCTTGGTGCAGGTGGGATTCCTACAAGTTGGAATCTTCCAAGTGAAGTGTTGTCTGCAGCCATTTTTCTTTCTCCTTGGAGAACATTAATATCTACAGATGGTTGGTTATCAGCAGCTGTAGAAAAGATTTGACTTTTTTTAGTAGGAATTGTTGTGTTTCTTTCGATTAATGTGGTTGATACTCCACCTAAGGTTTCAATACCTAAAGATAATGGAGTTACATCTAAAAGAACTAAGTCTTTAATTTCCCCAGCTAAAACTCCTCCTTGGATAGCTGCTCCCATGGATACACATTCCATTGGGTCAATACCACGTTCAATAGTTTTACCAATGAATTTTTCTACATACTTTTGTACAATTGGCATTCTGGTAGGTCCACCAACAAGGATGATTTTATCAATATCTGATTTGCTCATTTTAGCATCATCTAATGCTTGTTGCATTGGTTTACCAGATTTTTTAACAATACTATCTACTAATTCTTCTAATTTAGCTCTTGTAAGAGATATGATTAAGTTTTTAGGAGATCCATCTTTACCCATTGTAATAAATGGTAAGTTTACTTCAGTGGTTAAAGTGGTTGATAATTCGATTTTTGCTTTTTCAGCTGCTTCTCTTAATCTTTGTACAGCTTGATCATCTTCCATAAGGTTAATGCCATTTTCTTTTTCGAATTCATCAGATAAATATTTTAAAAGAACATTATCCATATCGGTACCACCTAATTGGGTGTCTCCACTAGTGGATTTTACTTCAAATATTCCTCCACCGAATTCCATGATGGTTACATCTAAGGTACCTCCACCTAAATCGTATACCATAATGTTTACATCATCCTCTTCTTGTTTATCAATACCATATGCTAAACTAGCTGCAGTAGGTTCATTTACAAGTCTTACTACATCTAAACCTGCAATAGTTCCTGCATCTTTTGTTGCAGTCCTTTGGTTGTCGTCAAAGTAAGCAGGTACAGTAATAACTGCTTTTTCTACAGGTTCTCCTAAGAATGATTCTGCATCTTTTTTAATTTTTTGTAAGATAAATGCAGAGATTTCTTGTGGGGAATATTTTTTACCGTGAATAGTAACTTTATAATCAGTACCCATACTTCTTTTAATTGCACTGATGGTATTTTCAGGGTTAGTTACTGCTTGTCTTCTAGCTGGTTCTCCTACTAACATTTGTCCATCTTCAGTGAATGCAACATAACTTGGGAATGCTTTACCATATTGACTTGCACCTTCTGCAGATGGTACAACAGTTGGTTTACCTCCAACAAGTACAGATGCTGCAGAGTTACTTGTTCCTAAATCAATACCTATAATTTTTTCTTTTTTAGTATCAGACATAATTAATCACCTTTATTTTGATTGTATAATATAATTTAATAAACATTATTTTTTACAAACTCTAACTTTAGAGTATTTGATAACTTTACCTTTTAAGGTATATCCTTTCATCAATTCATCAATAATATATCCATTTTCTACATTTTCATCTTTTGCAACCATTAGTGCTTCATGTTTAAATGGATCAAATTTCTCTCCTTTAGCAGGAATTTCTTCTAAACCTTCTTTAGTTAAAATATCTTTTATTTTAGAGTATATTAATTCAACACCATCTCTTAATTCTTTTTCAGTTTTAGAATTTTCAAGTGCTCTTTCTAAATCTTCATAACTATCTAAAATATTTTTAATGAGATTTTCATTGGCAAATTTGATGATATCTTTATTTTGTTTTTCATTAATTTTTTTGAAGTTTTCGAAATCAGCTTGAAGTCTTTGAGATAATGAAATATACTCTTGAGTTTCTTCGCTTTGTTTTTCAAGGTCTTCATTTAATTTAGCTAATTCTTCATTTTTTGAATCTAATTCTTCAAGAAGTTCATCATATTTTTCTTGAAGAGTTTTAGTTTCTTCGTTTTTCTTACTTTCTTTGTTATCATTAGCCATTCATTCACCTTTTCGAATTTTTAAAAACTCTATAATAACCCTTGTATAGAGAATTCTTATTTTTTGCACTTAATATTCGGATATTTTGGAATTTATGGACATATAGGAAAATGGTTCAAAAAACAAGGATTATTATTAAGAGTTTTTTGCACCAAATATTAAAGTAACAAAAAGTTATCTTTCTCGTATTTTATTATAGTAACAAAAAGTTATATAAAGGTTTCGGTATAATTTATATTTATGGAAGATACAAACGAAATTGAAAAAAATAAAAGGAATTCTAAAAAAAGTAGTCCTTACTCTAATTCAGTATCTATCATTGAAATCAATGGTGATTATGGAAATCCAGATTATGAAATTGATAAAGAGGATATACTTGACGTAATGGGTTGTAAAACAAGAAGAGATATTATAAATCTTTTAAGGGAAGAACCTATGTTTGTAAGTGAAATTTCTAATGAACTTAACATAGGTCAAAAAGCGATTATAGAACACTTAAGAGCAATGGAAAACATTGGAATATTAAGTTCTTCATATAAAAAGATTCTTAGAGGTAGACCGCGTAAATATTATGATTTGGATCATGAAGTTAATATTCATATTACTATTAATAAGAATACATTTAATGTAAACTTTAATGAGGATATATTAAATACTCCACAATTGCCATCTGGTGATGAATGGTCTAAATTATTGGATATCGAAAAAAGAATTGATAATGGTCAAACAGAAGCTATTTCAGAACTTATGAATCAAATAAGATTATATGAAAATCTTAAAGATAGAGCAGAATATATCTTAGAAAGAACTCTTAAAAACAAATAACTTGGCTATTGTTTGTATCTATTCTTTTTTTTTATTCTTTTTTTGTTTTAGCTACAATGGCTTGACCTAATGAAACAGAACCATCTCCAGCACAAGTATTTTTATGTTGGATAAATTGGTATCCATTTTCTTCAATGTAATGTTTACATGTATCTGTTATTGCTTCATTGTAGAATACTCCACCTGTAGCTCCAATAACATTAACTCCTTTTTTATCTGCATTTTCAATAGCTAATTGTGAAAGTCCACTAGCCAGTGTCTTTTGAGCTGCATTTGCAATATCTGACTTATTTTCTCCTTTTTGATATAATCTAACAACTTCACGAAGGATTTCACGAGTGTTTAATATGTTGTTTTTAATTTCAAATGGAATTTCCAAGTCATTTTTAGAGTAATATGCAACAGATTCTAATTTCATTGAACATTCTCCTTCATATGTTCGTTCATTACATATTTCTAAAGCAGCAGATATTGAATCTAAAACTCTTCCAGTACTTGTTGTTAAACCAACATTAATTCCTTTTTCTATTTGTTTATAAATGTTTTTAATTTCAATTTCACCATATTTGAAATAATTAACATAGTTTTTGATTAACTCGTCATCATCGATAATACTTAAAAGCATTCTGATAGGATATTTTGTTGCTATATCTCCACCAGGCATTTTATGTGGCTGTAAATGACCTAATCTTTCAAAATTATTAATGTTGGTGTATAATATTTCTCCTCCCCAGCTTGTACCATCACTTCCATAACCCACACCGTCTGCTGCAATTACAATCATTTCATCAAGACCATAATCATTAGCTAATGCAACACTATGTGCATGATGATGCTGCACACCTACTACATCACAGTCAAATTTGTCACTAAATTCATGAGCTAGTTTTGTTGTAAAGAAATGTGGATGTAAATCACATGCAATCATGTCAAAGTCATTTATTTTAGTGATTCTTTCCATATTTTCAATAGCTTCTTTCATGAAATCTAAAGTTTTTATTTTATTTGTATTTCCAATATGCTGTGAAGGATAAACCATGTTATCTTTAGCTATTGCAAAAGTCACATCAAGTTCAGGACCTAATGAAAGCACATTCAAATCATTTACTTCATAATTGATTTTGTAAGGTTCTGGAGTATAACCTCTGGATCTGCGAATAAATGAAAGATTACCATTTCTAAATCTGATAACTGAGTCATCACATCTGTTTAATATTCTGCGATTATGAATTAATGAGTAATCTGAAATATTGTTTAAATTTAATATTTCTTCATTTGTAATCATCATAGGTTCTCCTGGAGTATTTGCTGAAGTCATTACATAAGTATCAATATTGCCTTCATCAAAAAGCAGATAATGCATTGGGGAGTAAGGTAACATAACTCCAATATTATGTAATCCTGGAGCTAAAGATTCTGGAAAATTATAATTTTTATTTTTCTTTAAAACTACAATGGGTCTTTTGTTAGATGTGATTGTAGCTACTTCATTATCACTTAATTTAGCATAATTTTTAACAGTATCTAAATCTTTACTCATAACTGCAAAAGCTTGATTTTCACGATTTAAACGTTTTCTTAATTTTTTAATAGCTTTATCATTATATGCATCAACTACTAAATGTGTTCCTCCAATCCCCTTGATAGCTAATATTTTTCCTTCTTTTAATTTACCTGCACCTATTTTAATTGGATTTCTGGTGGTAATTTCAGTTAAACCTTTATATATTTTCATTTCAGGCCCACAATCACCACAACAAATAGCTTCCCCATGATAACGTCTGTTTAAAGGTTCTCTATACTCTTCAAGACATTTATCACATAATGGAAAGTCTTCCATTGATGTTCTAATTCTATCATATGGAACTTCATTAATAACTGTAAACCTAGGTCCACAATCCGTACAAGCATTAAATGGATATTTATAACGTCTATTGGTAGGATTTCTAATTTCATCAAGACATTTATCACAGATAGCTATGTCTGGAGGTATTACAGATACTCCTGAAAATTCATCAGAACTTTCCATTATTGTAAAATCAGTATAATGTTTATTTGGAATGTCTTCTATTTTCATAGATTCTATTTTAGCTATTGGAGGTAATTCTTTTGGCAACCTATCAATAAATAAATTAATATTGTCACCCTCAAGGATAATTTCAACCACATTTCCCAGATTCCTAACATAACCTTTTAAATCTAAGTCTTTTGCAAGTCTATAAATGTAAGGTCTAAATCCTACTCCCTGAACAATTCCTTGAGTTAAAATCTTTTTTGCTATCATAGTCAATATATATTTAAATATAATTATTGTATAAAATAGTTATGATAATATGAGAGAAATTCTTGAAAAATTAATCAAAGAAGAAATTAGTCTTGAAGAATGTGAAAGACTTTTAAAAGCAGATACTATTTTAGAATTTGATGAAGTTGCTAAATTTGATAAGTCACGTTCTTCAAGGACAGGTTTTCCAGAAGCAGTTTTTTCTCCAAGTAAGGATTATGATGATCTTTTGTTAATAGTTCAGGAATATTTTAATTCAGACAATCCTGAAAATCTAATTATAACTAAATTATCTTGTGAAAGATATGGAAAATTAGTTGATGATTTAGATTTAACTGGATTTAAATTTGATTATAATAAAAGAGCTCAGATTTTAGTTATTAAAAACAAGGAAATTCCTAAAACATTAGGTAAAGTTGGTATTATAACTGCTGGAACATCAGATATTAATATTGCAGAAGAAGCAAGAATAATTGTTGAAGAAGGTGGTTGTGAAGCTATTACTTCATATGATATTGGAGTAGCTGGAATTCATAGATTATTCCCTCAGATAGCACACATGATTAAAGAAGGTGTAGAAGTATTAATTGTTTGTGCAGGAATGGAAGGTGCTCTACCTTCAGTTGTAGCTGGTTTAGTTGATATTCCAGTTATTGGGGTGCCAACATCAATTGGTTATGGTGTAGGTGAAGGAGGAAAAGTTGCTTTAAATGCAATGCTTCAGTCATGTGCTCCGGGGATAGCTGTTGTAAATATTGATAATGGGTTCGGTGCAGGAGTATTTGCACTGACAATAATTAAAAGGTAGATAATTTGATTTATGAAACATTTAATCCAGTTAAACATGATGTGAGAAAAGTAGCTAAGTTAATTTATGATGTTGATTTTCGAACATTTGACATGCTCTTTAAAAATAGTGATAAAGCTATTTCAACTATTGAAAAACAGTTAAGAAAAGAAGATTCTTTTGATGATACGAAAGTTATTTTAGATGAAGATAATAATATTATTGGATTATTGATATTTTGGATTTCTAAAAAACCTGCATTTTACCATAGTTTAAAAACAGTTAGTTTAAAACTACTTATTGTAGATATTTTAGATTATTTTGTATTGTGTGATGTTGAAAAAGGAGATTTTCATGTTGCAGAATTAGCTATTGATGAGTCTCAAAGAGGAAAAGGGCTTGGAAGTAAAGTTTTAGATGATGTTATTAGTTATGCTAAAAAAAATAATTTAAAAAGAGTAACTCTTGATGCAGATTTTAGAAATAATGGTGCTAAATCTTTATATGAACGAATTGGATTTAAAGAATTTAATAAAAAAAGAGTTAAAATAGGAAGTTTTGAAAGAGGAATGCACAATATGGAACTTAAATTATAAGTTTAATGTCTTCTACGTGCAAATTCTTCAAATACTTCATCTATTTCTATTCCTTTGTAAACAAGAATGAGTAATGTGTGGAAGATTAAGTCAACAGATTCATAAACTAAGTTTTCATCATTTTTAGCAGCAAGTAATACTTCACCACATTCTTCAGCTACTTTTTCAAGTATTTTGTCCTCTGCTTTTTTATCACTATCTTGCATTATTTTGGAAGTATATGAATCAATTGGATTGTCTCTTCTTTCTTCTAAAACTTTATAAACTTCTCTAATAATTTCATCTGATGCCATCTAATCACTTTTTTCATTTTCTTGTATACTTTCTGTAATAGCTATTAATGGATGTTTATCATCATCAATAATTTCAATATCGTCAAATGTTTTGATTCCTGCTTTATCTGCAGTTTTTTCTAATCCTAAATGAATATCTTTTCCTAAATCAATGACGTATGCATCAATTGTTTTACATCCTAATTGTTTTGCAGCTACTGTTCTGTGATGTCCATCTACTAAAATCCATCTATCTCCAGTTTTAACAACAATTGCAGGTTCAGCTAACCCCATTTTGAGTTCATAGCTTCTGCCTTCAAGTTCATCTGCATAAACTCTATCTTGAGTTGGTCTTATTTTATCAGTATCAACTTCCATATGTTTCAATGTACTTTTAATACCATATAATTGATCCATGGTATTTTTAAAGTAATCTACTTTGTTTGGGGTGGAACGTTCAATATGTGAACGCACCATATCTGTGTTTGTAATTATTCCAACTATTTCTCCTTGTTCATTAATAACTGGCATTCGGGATATGCCTCTTCTAAACATAACTCTGGAAGCATCATTTATACTTAAGTTTTCATTAGCTACTACTAATTTAGTACTCATAATCTCTGAGACTTTGTCTGCCCAGTCTTTAACTACAATATCAAAAGCAGTTACCATACCTACTAATTTGTTGTTTTCAACTACTGGGTAGCTATTATGATCACTTTTTTTCATTAATTTTATAACTTCTTCTGTTGTAGTTTCTGGTGAAACTGTAACAACATTTTTAGTCATATAATCTTTAACTAATGACTTGCTTTTAGTCATAGTTTGCCTCCATTTTATTCTATGTTTTCTTTTAAGATTTTAACAGTTTCTCCCGGATCTGCTTTTCCTCTGGTTAATCTCATAACTTGACCAACAAGGAAGTTAAGTGAAGATTTTTGTCCTTCTAAATAATCATTTACAGCTTTAGGATTTTCTTCAATAGCTTGTTTTACAGCAGCTATTACTTCATCATCTTTTACAACACCAAGTAAACCTAACTCTTCAGCTATTGCTTTTGGAGTTTGTTTATTATTTGGCATATGTTCTATGATTCTTTGACCTGCTTTGGTTGTTATTTCTTTATTTTGCAACATAGTTAAGAGTTCTACAATATCATCAACTAATATGCCACTATCTGCAAAATCAAGTTTATTATAAGATAATACTCTTTTAAGTTCATCTCTCATCCACATTGCAGCAAATTTGGAATCTACTTGTTTAGCTACTTCTTCATAAGCTATTGCTAAATCAAGTTCTGAAGTCAATACTTTTGCAGATTCTGAATCAATTCCATATTCTTCAGTAAATCTTTTTACTTTGTTGTGAGGTGCTTCAGGCATTGTTTCTAAAACACTGTCAATTTGTGAATCTGAAATTTCCATTGGTGGTAAATCTGGATCTGGAATGAATCTGTAATCATCAGCATCTTCTTTTAATCTCATACCTACTGTAATCATTTGAGATTCTAAGTATGCACGAGTTTCTTGTTTGATTTCAACACCTCTTTTCATAAGGTTTTTTTGTCTAACAAGTTCAAATTTCAATGCTTTGTAAGCTCCTTTAATGGAATTGATGTTTTTCATTTCTACTCTGTTTCCACCTTCAATAGAAATGTTTACATCAGCTCTCATAGTACCTTCTCCACGAGCTCCTCCGCTGTATTGTAATACACGAATAAGTTCTTTTAAGAAAGTCCTTGCTTCTTCTGGAGATTTTATATCTGGTTCTGTAACAATCTCGATTAATGGAATTCCAGAACGGTTGAAGTCAACAGTACCTCTGTCTGGTTTATATTGTCCTGGATCTTCTTCCATGTGGATTTCTCTAATTCTAACTCCATTTAATTCTCCTTCATAACCTATTGGTACTGAAGTTCTTTGATATCCGGAAGGTAAATCCGGATAATCATAATGTTTTCTCATGAAATAAGTAAAACCTTTATCGATTTTACAATTAAGCATTAAAGAAATCATTAATGCATTTTCAATTGCTTTTTCATTTGTTGGATGTGGTTTAGCACCTGGTTGGTTTAAACAAACTGGACAAATGTTGGAGTTTGCTGGTGCTTCTTTATAGTTTGTTGGACAATCACAAAATAATTTTGATTCAGTTTCTAATTGTACGTGGATTTCAAGTCCACACATCATATTGACACTAATAATAATTCCTCCAATTTTTTTGGAAAATCAAAATAGATTTATATTATGTAAGTATTTATAGTAATAGATTAATAAATATTTGTGATTTTTATGACAACCAGTGTTTTATTTACTCAAAAATTAGTATCTAAAGATGATGATAATAAGGTAAATATTGAGTGGAAAGTTGAAAATAATAGTGGAAATTTAATAGAAAATGTATTGGCTTTATCTCAAATTAATACTCATGATTTTGGGAGTATTGAAGATGGTGAGGTTAAATCAATTATTTTTGATGTTGAACTTCCTAGTGAAGAAAGTTTAAAAATGGATTTTGGTGAAGATGCAATTCTTCCAGATAAATTCGTTTTCAATGGGGTTAATTTAACTTATTTAATTGAGGGTAAATCATTTAAAACAAAATCCAACTCAATTGAAATTTAATATTTGTTTTTTAAAGATTCTTTTATATATCTTTTAATAAATTTATCTAGCTCTGGATTAATTTCACTTTTTGGATTTCCTAGTTTATTTTTATCTGTAAAAGTTCCTTTAAGTTGGCGTCCAGACCATTTAACTTCTTCTTCTACTCTTTTTCCATATTTTGTTCCAAACATTTTAAATAGTGGGAATTTGGTTATTCCATTAGTTCCACTTAATATGAGAATTCCAATATTGGCTAGATTGTCAATCCATGTTCCACATATTATAGTAATATCTGGAAATGTTAATCTTATTTTAGATACTACCTGAGCATAGTAAAGAGAGGCAGGCTGTGAGCTATTGGCATATACAGTTTCTTTATGAGGGTTTAATGAATAAAATATTACACGGTCAATTTTATGATCTTTAATATAATCTATTAAATAATCTATATCGTCTAATGTTTCACCAAGACCTAAGATTACAGTAATTGCTTTTTGAAAACCTAAATCTCCAGCTACATCTAACATATTACTTATTTTATCTAATGATTTACTTGGACATATTTTCTGATGTAATTTTGGATTGGCTACTTCAACAGCTCCAGTAATTCCTTTTACTTCATCACCATATTCCTCAAGCTCATCTGTAATTCCTGTATTTAGCCAAACACTGTCTCCAGTAATGTTTTTTATGGTTGTTGCTATTTCTTTGATTTCTAGGGTTGTAAATGACTCATAACCTCCTGAAAGGAATTCAATATTCCAATCTAAACGTTTACACATCTCTGCTTCAGCATATATGTTATGTATGTTACGTCTAGCTTTAGAAGGGTTTTTAATTTTATCTTTTTGGGTAGACATGTAACAAAAGGCACAGTCTCCTTTATCACACCACCATGATAAGAATATAGCTCTTTCTAAACTTATTTTATTTCCGTGTTTCTTTAATGTTGTTTCATTTGCTTTTTTAATTAAATCAAACATCTCTAAATCCATTTTAATCATTATTGTTTTTTGTTTGTTTTAGTATTAATAGTTAAAGTTATATACTAGTTCATCTAAACTATAGTATAGTTTACTTCTAATTTTGTTTAGATGTAATTTAATCAAAACATTTATATAGTATTAAATTCAAACTAATTAATACTGTTTGAAGTCTTTTGATTTGAATGGGTATGTATTTGGTTAAGATGATGGGTATCATATGCCATCGTAGCTCAGTAGGTAGAGCGTTCGGCTGTTAACCGATTGGTCACAGGTTCGAGCCCTGTCGATGGCGCTTTTGGGCCCATAGCTTAGCCAGGTAGAGCGTCCGGCTCATAACCGGAAGGCCATGGGTTCGAACCCCATTGGGCCCATTTCAATTAAATTATATCTGTATGCTCCGGTGGTGTAGTCCGGCCAATCATTTCGGCCTTTCGAGCCGAAGACTCGGGTTCGAATCCCGGCCGGAGCATTTTAAAAAATTTGTTAAGATTTTTAATGGTTTCTATGTATCCTTTCTTTTATATAAGCGGGGGTGCCCGAGAGGCCAAAGGGGACAGGCTTAGGACCTGTTGACGCAGGTCTACCAGGGTTCGAATCCCTGCTCCCGCATTTTAACAATTTTTTTATTTATTTATATTATGCCGGGGTAGGGTAGGCGGTCATCCTACGGGACTGTGGATCCTGTGACTCGGGTTCAAATCTCGGCCCCGGCCCCATGATTAAAACTATTTTTATGAGATTATTTTTATGGCTAAAAAAGGATCTGCTGAAGAAAGAGATTTAGTACATAAACTTTGGGAAAGAGATTTTGCAGCTATGAGGGCTCCTGCTTCTGGAGGAGCAACTAAAAAGCCTTTGCCTGATGTTGTAGCTGGAAATGGTAAATTATATTTAGCTATTGAGGTTAAAACAACAACCAAAGATAAAATTTACATTGATTATCCTCAAATTGATGCTTTATGTGAATTTTCTGAGAAGTTTGGAGCTAAACCGTATATTGGAATTAAATTTAAATATACTAAATGGTTATTTTTAGAACCTGAAAATACTGAACGTACTAAAAGTAATAATTATAAAATTGAAAAAGATTTTGCTTTAGAACATGCTTTAGAAATCGATGAAATCACTGGTATTGACAGGCAAATGAAATTTTAGAATATTTCCTGAACTTTTGTGGAGTTAAGAGTCATGGATTTTAAAATATAATAACAAGACTTATGAAGTATTCCTTCATTTAATGATAACATTTATATACTAATTAAATCATATTAATAATAGTATGTTATTATAACATATCTGTTGGGGTTATAGTGTAACCTGGCATCATCTGGGACTCCAGTTGTCTTTGAAGAAAATATACGCGTAACTGAACAGTATCCGTTGTGATGATCAATTGGAGTACTGAGGCAAGAGACATCCCAGGATCGGGGTTCAAATCCCTGTGACCCCATTTTTATAAAAAACTATTTTTAAATATTATAATTACAATACTATTTTTATGAATTCTAAAGATATTATATGGATTCCAGGTTTTAATTTAGATTCTAACTGTTATTTAATAGATGATATGTTGGTTGATACTGGAGCTGGAGATAATAAAGAATACCTTTTTTCTAAACTTAAAGAAAATGGTGTTGATCCTGAAGATATTAAGTTAATTGTTAATACTCATTGCCATTTTGATCATGTTAATGGTAATTGTTTTTTTCCTAATGCTAAAATAGCTATTCATGAAATTGATGCAAAAGCTTTAAGAGATGAGGATAATCCGGATACAGTAGCTAGTCATTTTGGACATAAAATTAAATGCCATAAAGTGGATATTGAACTGAAAGATGGGGATAAAATAAAAGATTTTGAAGTTATTCACACTCCAGGACATTCTAAAGGTGCAATATGTTTATGGGATGGTGAAAATTTAATCAGTGGAGATACTGTGTTTGGTCAAGGAGGTATTGGTCGAACAGATATTGGAGGTAGTTTTTCTGATTTAAAAAATTCTGTGGAAAAATTAAAAAAATTAGATGTTAAAACAATTTATCCGGGTCATGGAATGGTTGAAAATAATGGGAAAATGAGTATTGAAATGTCTTATTCTCATTTTTAAACTATTTTTCTAATTTTTTAGCTACTTTTTTAAATGCTCCTCTTTTTACAAGAACTGTAACTTTTTCTCCACGGCTTATAACACTATCTATTTGGGGAATCACTAATTTACCTTTTTGATAGGTAGCTATTATAATATAATCTTTTGTTGGAGATATTTCACCTATTTTTTTTCCAATAACTTTATCGTTGGTTATGGTCATATCAAAGATTTCAGCATCTCCTTCACCAAGTGTAATTAAATCTGCAACATTTGGTCTTGTAACAAGTTTTTCTAAAAGTCCTGCTGCAGTAACTTCTGGACTAATTACATTGTCTATTCCAACTTCCATAAATGCTTCTTCATGGTCAGGATTACTTACTCTTGCGATGATTGTTGGGACATTGTATTTTTTAACTAGGATACATGATAATAAGTTTGCTTCATCATTTCCAGTTGTTGCTATGAAGAAATCTGCATCTTCAATGTTTGTTTCTTCTAATAATTTTGAACTAGTTCCATTTCCACATATTACAAGTGCATCAAGTTCAGCTGCTACTTCTGAACATAATGATTCGTCACTTTCGATTAATGTAATGTCATGGCCGTCTTCAATTAATAGGTTTGCAAGATTAAGTCCTACACGACCTCCACCCATAATTATAATATACATATCAATTTTCCCCTTTAGTAATAATATACTATGTTTATTTTTGGATATTATAAATATTTTCATTTTTTAAATATTTCAAGGATACCTCTAAATAATACTAACATTGGGTAAATTTCTAATCTTCCTACCCACATATCTAAAACAGACACTATTTTTAAAACAGGGTGAAGATTGTTATTTAGGATTCCAAGATCCAATCCATTGTTTCCTTGAAGGGAAATTACACTAAATAAACTGTCAAATGGTTCATATCCATAGAAACAGAATATGAGCCAGGTTAATGCAATTGTTATTAAGTATAATGTTATAAAATTTCCAGTTTTTCCTATTTCTTTTTCAGATATTTTTCTGCCTGAAATTTTAATAGGTATTACTCTACCGTCTGGTGATAGGATTTCTTTTATATGTCTATAAATAGCTTTAAAATAAGTAATTATTCTGAAAAGTTTAATAGCTCCTACTGTGGATCCACTGGAACCACCGATTAACATTAAAATCATTAAAATAAGTAATACAAATGATGGCCATCCAGCCATAGTTAATGGTAGTTCAACATTAGCACCAGTTGTTGTAATTGCTGATGTAACTGTAAATAAAATGTCCATTGGCACTATGTAAGAGGTTAAATAAAGAATTATTGTAACAATGGCGATTATTGAAATTAAAGTTTTAAATTGTAAATCTCTGATTAATGATTTTCCTTTTGTTTTAATGATTTTGTAGTGTGCAAGAAAACTTGTAGCTCCTAATATCATTAATACAATTGAAATAAAATAAATTAAGTCATCATGGTAATAGCCTAAGTTTGCATTTTTAATACTCATTCCACCAGTTGCAATAGTGGAAAATGTAGTACAAACAGCATCAAATGCAGGCATTCCTGCAAGAAGGTATAATATTATTCCTACAGCAGTATAAATTAAATAAATTTCTATAGTTTTTTCAAGGGTGGTTTTTACACTAGGTTTTAAACGTTCTTCACGAGCTTCAGATTGGTATAATTTAGCAGATGCAGTTCCAGGTCGTGTTAAAACACCAATAACCATAACTACTACTCCTAATCCTCCCACCCATTGTTCAAATGCTCTGAAATATAAAACACTATGTGGTAATATTTCAACATCATTAAACATTGTTACTCCAGTCCCAGTTAATGCTGAAGTACTTTCAAAAATACCATCTAAAAAGCTAATTCCTGTTGCAAGGGATAGAGTTAATCCTCCAATAATACTTGCCCACATCCATGCGATTGATGAAATCATCATTCCATGTTTTAATTTCATTTTACTTTTGGAATATTTGTCAAATGTTTTTAGACAGATATATCCTAAAATGATGGAAAATATCCCTGGTATGATAAAACAGTCATAGTTAAACTCAAAATAAATTAAATCAACGAGTAATGGGAATAAACACATTAATCCCACTCCAATCATTACTACTCCTGAATATCGTGTAACTATACAAAGGTCTGTTTTATTTATATATTTCATTAGTTCTAATTTTTGAATAAATAGCTATATAAATATTAACTAGTAAATTTAAAATAAGTATATTCTAAATTTTAGTTGTGTGAAATCATGAAACATAAATCATTAATATTTCTACTAATCAGTTTTCTTATTTTAGGAATCATGCTTTATTTTGTAGGAATAGGAGATATATTAGGCGCTTTAGAAATTGCTAATTTATGGTTTATTGCATTAGCTATTTTAATTCAGGTTTTTACTTATTATTTATACACTTTGCGTTGGCAAATTATTAATAAAATGGATGGGATCGAAATAAGTATTAAAGAATTATTGCCGATTGTCATGGTTGGTTTGGCTGCAAATAATATCACTCCTGCTGGGAGAGGGGGTGGAGAACCTGTAAGGGCATATATCTTGTCTAGAGATAAAGGTTATCCAATGGAAGAAACATTTGCAACTGTTGTAGCTGATAAAGCATTAGATACTTTTCCATTTGTATTTTTAGCTATTTTAACAATTATTGGAATCACATTTTACTTTAAATTGGATTTATGGATTTTAATATTGATGATTGTTGCAGTAATAGCTATTGTAGCATGTTTAATTTTACTTATTTACATGTCTGTAAATCCGAAATTTGGTAAAAAAGTTGATGGTTGGATTATTGGATTGATTAGAAGATTTTATAAGAAAAATTCTGATGAATTGGAGCAAAAAGTACATAATGTAATTGATGGATTTCAAGACACTATGAAATTGGTAATTTCTGATAAAAGAATTTTACATCATGCATTACCATTATCTTTCTTAATATGGATATTGGAAATTTTAAGGGTTTATGTAGTATTTTTAGCATTTGGTGCTCAAGTAAGTCCAGTTATTATTGGTGAAGTATTTATTATGGCATCTTTAGTAGGTATGATTCCACTTTTACCTGGTGGACTTGGTGCTGTTGATGGTATAATGATTTTATTTTATTCAACTGCAGGTATAACTCCTTCATTAAGTGCAGCAGCTACTGTAATTGAAAGATTAATTTCATTCTGGTTAGCTACTATAATTGGTATGTTGATTTTACCTCATTATGGTTCTTCTGTTCTTGATAAAATTTCATTTAATTCAAAATCTGATGATGATTTAATTGAGTAAATAAATAGAAAACTTTATTTTATTTACTTTCCATATTTTTTAGTATAACAAAAATTAATTTTTTGTAAAATATTTGGTGAAAATATGGAAATTAATGGCGTAGAAATTAAAGATAATTATGCAGAAGGTTTCGGAATTAAAGTGACTAGAATTTTAGTCACAGCAGCTACTGAAAGATTAGCTAAAATTGCAGCTACTGAAGCTACTGGATACGGAACTTCTGTTATTGGATGTCCTGCAGAAGCAGGTATTGACTGTTACGTACCACCAACTGAAACTCCTGATGGAAGGCCTGGTTATGTAATTATGCTCTGTCAAGGTTCTAAAAAACAATTAGATCATGAACTTTTAGAAAGAATTGGTATGTGTATTTTAACTGCACCAACTGCTGCAGCATTCAATGTTCTTGATGACGCTGACGAAGAACTTAAAACTGGTTTTAAATTAAAATTCTTTGGTGACGGATTTGAAGATGAATTAGAAATTGATGGTAGAAAAATGCATTCTATCCCAATCATGTCTGGTGATTTCTTAGTAGAATCTACTTTTGGTTACAAAGCAGGTGTAGCTGGTGGAAACTTCTTTATCTTAGCTGAAAATCAAATGGCTGGAGTAATGGCTGCTGAAGCTGCTGTTGATGCTATTTCTGCTGTTGAAGGTGTAATCACTCCTTTCCCTGGTGGTATGGTTGCTTCTGGTTCTAAAGTAGGATGTAATAATTATGATTTCTTAAATGCATCTACTAACGAAAAAATGTGTGTAACTTTAAAAGATAAAGTTGACTCTGACATTAGAGAAGATGCTGA
Organism: uncultured Methanobrevibacter sp.; assembly: GCF_934746965.1. Classification (NCBI taxonomy): domain Archaea; kingdom Methanobacteriati; phylum Methanobacteriota; class Methanobacteria; order Methanobacteriales; family Methanobacteriaceae; genus Methanobrevibacter; species uncultured Methanobrevibacter sp. Next base: position 184,119 of record NZ_CAKVFS010000001.1, read on the forward strand.
TGGTGTATTTGAGATTGTTATTGATGGTGTGGATGAAGATTCAGTACGTGCTGCAATGAAAGCAGGTATTGAAGCTGCATGTAATGTTCCTGGTGTTTTAGAAATCGATGCAGGTAACTTTGGTGGAAACTTAGGAGCTTACAAAATTAACTTACAAGATTTATTCTAAGGGTATTTTCCCTTTTTTCTTTTATTTTTTTTCTTTTATTGAATATTTACTTCTTTTTTGAAAATTGCTTTTGTTTTAAAATATTGTTTTCAAATCTAACTGAAATTATATATGTTATTTGAAATATACAGTATTTTGGAGCATGTAGTAATATTATTACATGCTCTGTGTTTGCATATGGTATGAATGCAAATTCGTTTTGGTTAGTTTTTTGTGATGCAAAAAGTAGTCCAGTTTTAATTTCTATAAACTGGACATATTTTTTGCATATATCAAACTCTAACTTGATATATGGTTTTAATTACCTTTTTTTAAAATAAGTGTTCAGATTGGATACTGGACACTTTTATTATTTTAATTTCAAAATTAAAAAATGTTATTAAATATTATTTTTAAAAATTATATCTAATTGGTGATTTTTATGGATCCTATAGATATGAATGTTACAGATTTAAATTGTGAATATTTAGGTTTATCAAGACTTTGTTTAATGGAATCTGCAGGTAAATCTCTTGCAGAAGAAGTAGGTAAAATAGCTGTTTATACTTTTTCTAAACCAGTTAAAATAATAATTTTCACAGGGTCTGGTGGAAATGGGGGGGATGGATTTGTAGCTGCAAGATATCTTCTAAATAGGGGGTATGATGTTGATATTTACATGTTAAAAGATAAAAATGGAATTTACTCCAATGAAGCTAGAACAAATCTTGAAATTCTTGAAAATATGAAACCAAGATTTTCTCATTTAACACTTCATAATCTAAAAACAATTGAGGATATAAATAACTGTGAAGTAGCCAGTACAGATAGTTTCTCAGAATTTATTATTATAGATGGAATTTTAGGAACTGGAATTAATGGTAAATTAAGAGATAATATAAAAAGAGCTATTGAAATTATAAACAATTCTAATGGATTGACAATTAGTGTAGATGTTCCATCTGGACTAGATCCACTAACTGGTCAAATACAAGATGCAGCTGTTAAACCACAATATACAGTAAGTTTCCATAAAGTAAAAACAGGAATTCATAAAGCAGGTGAAGAAAAAGTCGGAGGTATTGTAACTTGTGATATTGGAATCCCTATTGAAGCAGAATACTTTATAAATTATGGGGACATGATTAAACTTAATAATAGGTCTGAAAACTCACATAAAGGAAATAATGGTAAAATTTTAATTGTTGGTGGAAGTAAAGAATACTGTGGTGCTCCAGCTATTGCAGGACTTGCAGCTATTGGTGCAGGTGCAGATTTAGTATATGTTGCAACTCCCCAATCATCAAGTTTAGCTATTTCAACACATCCAGATTTAATTGTACGTCCATTGGAAGGTGATTATTTAACAACCAATCATGCAGAAAAAATTTTAGAATTGGCTGAAAAGGTTGATGCAGTATTATTAGGTCCTGGAGCTAGTATTAATGATGAAACTGGAAAACTGTTAAATATTTTAGCAAGTAAAATTAAAAAACCACTGGTTTTAGATGCAGATGCTCTAAAACAGATTAAACCTCAAATTATCAAAAACAGAGAGGATATAATTTTAACTCCACATATTTTTGAATTTAAATCATTTTTTGGTAAGGATGTTAAGTTAAATTTAGATAGCTGTGACTTTAGCGAGGTTGATGAAAACATATCTGAATTCCAACAAATTGTAAGACAAATTAATGGAGTAGTTATAATTAAAGGAGCAATTGATTTGGTAGTTCAGAAAACCAAATTTAAACTTAATAAATCTGGAAACCCTGGAATGACTGTTGGTGGAACAGGAGATGCATTAGCAGGAATAGCTACTTCATTATTATCTAAAGGATTAAATGCATTTGATGCAGCTACATTAGCTATTTTTATCAATGGTCTTGCAGGAGATGAAGCATACCTGGAAAAAGGTTATGGATTTGGAGCTACTGATTTAGTTTCTTATATTGGAAAAGTAATTAAGGGATAATATGGATTATGTTAAAGGTATTTTTAAAAGTAGGCCTAATAGATTCATAGCTGAAGTGGAAGTTAATGGAAAAATTGAAATGGCTCATGTACCTAATACTGGAAGATGTAAAGAATTACTGGTTGATGGAGCTACAGTTTACCTTAAACCTTCTGATAATCCAAAAAGAAAAACAAGATTTACTCTGCATTTTGTTGTAAACAAAGGAGTTTTGGTGTCACTTTATTCACAAGAAGCTAATAGTATTGTATATGATGCAATATTAAATGGTAAAATAAAAGAACTTCAAGGATATTCTTATCATCAAAGAGAAAAACAAGTAGATGATTCAAGAATTGATATATACTTAGCTAATCAAGAATATGATTGTTGTGGAATGAACTTCTTAATAGACAGTTGTTATATTGAAGTTAAAGGAGTAACTCTGATAGTTGATGGTGAAGCAAGATTTCCAGATGCACCAACTCAAAGAGGAGCAAAACACCTAAAAGAATTAATTAAACTCAAAAATAAGGGTAATAGAGCAGTAGTATTCTTCTTAATCCAACATCCTGCAGGAAATAACTTTAGACCAAACTGGGAAAATGATCCAGAGTTTTCCAAAACTTTGGTTGAAGCTGAAAATGAAGGTGTTGAAATACTTGTCTATAAATGCAATAATACTTTAGAAAGTATTGAATTAATTCCTAAATCTTTAGATTATGATTTAACTAATATTAATGGAAAGTAAAATTATGAATATAGTTATTTTTTTAAAATCTTACTAAAAACTTTATTAAAATTTTATTTTATCTAATGTTTCTCCAATAGCTTCATTAATTACTAAAGTGGCTAGTTGGTCATAATCAGTTTTGCTTTTATTGATTAAAACTAAATTTTTTCCATTAAAATAGTTTATTAAACCTGCAGCAGGATATACTACTAATGAAGTTCCACCAATGATTAATGTGTCTGCTTTTTGAATATATTCGATGGATTTATTTAAAATATTCATATCTAAAGATTCTTCATATAAAACAACAGCTGGTTTTATTATTCCTCCACAAGAACAATGTGGGATGCTATTACTTTCTAAAACAGAATTTAAATCATAATATTTTTTACAAATTTCGCAGTAGTTTCTATAAACACTTCCGTGAAGTTCTAATACATGTTTACTTCCTGCTTTTTGGTGTAAGCCATCAATATTTTGTGTAATAATTGCTTTCAGTTTGCTTTCTTTTTCTAATCTAGCTAGTGCATAATGTGCTGGATTAGGTTTAGCATCTGGAAATATTAAACAGTCTTTATAATATTTAAAAAATTCTTCAGTATGTTCTAAATAATAGCTATGTGAAACTAATCTTTCTGGAGTATCTCCATATTTTTCTAAGCTTTTAAAAATTCCAGATTCACTTCTAAAGTCTGGAATTCCACTTTCTGTTGACACTCCTGCTCCTCCAAAAAAGACAATATTGTTTGAGGAATTTATAATTTCTTGCAGTTGTTTAATTTTATTCATAAAAAATAGTAATGTTAGATAGCTAATTAAAGCTATCTGTTAAGTTTTTGATAGTTTGCAGCTTGAATACCATGGTATTTAATCATACCTTCAACTTCTCTTTGATCAGTTTCTTTATCTTCAAAGGTGATTTGTTCGATACTGTGTAAGCTGAAAGGTGATTTTCTAGTTAATGGTGCAATTGAACCTTTAAAGAGTTTCATTGTAACTTCACCACTTACTCTTCTTTGCATATGGTCAATAGCTTGATCAATATCTTCTCTTAATGGTTCTTGCCATAATGCTCTGTATACTAAGTCAGCATAAAGTGTACTCATGTATTCTGCAAATCTTAATTCATCGGTAGTAAGTACTAATTCTTCTAAAGCTTGGTGAGCTGCAATTAATAATTTAGCACCTGGAACTTCATAGGTTTCCCTACTTTTAAGTCCAATCATTCTGTTTTCAATAGTATCTACTCTACCAATTCCATTTTCACCAGCAATTTTGTTTGCTTCTTTAATAATATCTATTAAAGGCATCATTTTTCCATTTATTGCTACTGGAATTCCTTCTTCAAATTCGATAGATACTTTTTGAGGAGTGTCAAGTGCATCTTCAGCAGAAGCAGTCCATGCATAAATTTCTTCAGGAGGTTCATTTGCAGGATCTTCTAAGATGTCTCCTTCAATGGATCTTCCCCAGATATTTTCATCAATACTGTAAATCTTATCAGAGTTTAATTTAATATTATTTTTAGCAGCATAATCTTGTTCTTCAGTTCTAGTTAAGTTTAATTCTCTGATTGGTGCAATAATGTCTAAATCAGACATAGCTAAGATAACTGCTTCAAATCTGAATTGATCGTTTCCTTTTCCAGTACATCCATGAGCAATAGCTGTTGCACCTTCTTTTTTAGCAATATCTATGATTTTTTGTGCAATTAAAGGTCTTGCAAGTGCGGTACTTAATGGATATCCTTCGTATTCAGCATTTGCTTTTATACCTCTAGCTATATATTCATTTGCAAATTCTTCTTTAGCATCAATAGTGTAATGTTTGTAGCCACCTATTTGTTCTGCCATTTTTTCAGCTTTAGCTATTTCTTCATCGCCTTGACCTACATCTACACATGCTGTGATAACTTCAACATCATATTTTTCTTCTAATAATTTAACACATACAGAGGTATCTAATCCACCACTGAATGCAAGAACTACTTTGTCCATTTAATCACCATAATAAAATATTATAAATTAATTTCTATTTTTAATAGTATTTAATATTAATTTTCATTAAGGTTCTTATTTGTGGAATTTAGTAATAAATATAAAAATAGAACTTTGATATTGGTCTAAAATATTAATATGATAAAAATCAAAATAGTATATTAAGTACTTAAAATGTGGGGCAATATATGAAGAGGAGAAGTAAAATTATTATAATAATCATTGTTTTAATTGTGATTGGAGCAATAATTGTTATAGGAAATTCATTTTTAAATAGTCCTCCTTTGGATTTAGGAAATAAAAATATTTTAGTGTTAGCTGCTGATAAAGATGAGCAATCTGGTGGTGGTGTTGACATGGCATTTATGGTTAAACTAGAAAATGGGACAATAGCGAATTATACTCCAGTATATCCTGGAGGAATGACTCATCCTACAGAACATGCTCTTGGAAATCTGGGAGGACCAATGCTTCTTCATGATTGTCTATGGGATGGACCAGAACCTGGTATGAAATATGCAAAAGAAATTGTAGAATATAATACTGGGATGCATGCTGATGCAGTAGTAATTGTTTATGATACTGGATTAGATGCAATTATAGATTCAATTAGGCCACTTAAAGTGGATGGTGTTGAAACTAATCTTAGTGCAATAGATATTGTACGACAAAATGATAATTATGCAGGATATCCTCATAGGGATTCTGGAATAACTGGAAATATGTCTAGGGGAGATGCAGTAATGGTATTGGTTAAAGCACTTTCTGAGGCTTCTAAAGATCCTGTTAAAAAGGATACTATGATTAAAGTAGCTATTGAAGAATATTCTAAAGGAAATATTTTAATGGATCCTGAAGAATCTTTTGTAAATTTAATGGTTACAAAAGGTTTTGAAAGTATTTCATCGTCGTAATGAAAAAACTAGAATTTTCTAGATTTTTTCATAAAACTATTTTTTTTGTTTTATAAGAATTTTTATTGAATAATAAACTATCTAATTTTTATTTAAAGTAAAACACCATTATCGGGAGGATAATTGTGTTTTTATTTTATTTCTTAGTATATTTGAATCTAACTGAAGCTGTTAGGTATAGGAAGAACATATATTTCTTTTTCAAATGCATAAGCTCTTTGTCTTGAATCTGAAAAATGATCTCCATTATATGCTGCACTCCATGATCCAAACATTTCTGTTGAAGTTGGATCTGATACGACCCATCTGTTATTAAGGTATACTTGTGCCCATGCATGTCCACTATTTAAGTTTGAAGAAACACCTAGTATTCCTCTCACTGTTAATCCAGATGATTTTGCTAAGGACATAAAATAAATTTGTTTGATCATAACAATTTCCAGTAAATAATAGTGCTGTATTGTATGCATTGTTTAATCCATTACCGTAGTCTCTATAATTGCAACTATAAATATATTTTTCTAAATCATTACTACAAGTTTTTGTTAAATTATTAGCTAAACTAGTAATATATTGATTATTTAAACATTGATAATTAGTTGATTGTTTATATTGTGATAGTGGGCCATCGGTTGTTGAAGAATAACCTTGATTCATTTCTCCTGTTGTAACAAGTATTGTTTCATATAGTTTGGCAGTTATGCTAGATTCTCCATAATTAGCACTTATTCCATAAATTTTTGGGTTTAAATTGATATTCATTTTTGCAATTCCATTTGAATAGGTAGTTCTACTGTATTCGTTTTGATTAATCCAAAAATTAATTTTTTTGTTTGCTAATGTATTTCCATTTAAATCAGTTAATTTGACTTTGTAGGTGTCTCCTTTAATAACATAATTTGAGAGTGAAATTAAAGAATATTGATTTTGATTTTTTGAAAAAACATTTATGTTACAATTAATTGGAGTCATTGATTTATATTTGCTTAAATATGGGATGTATATCCTATTTTTATATTGTATGTTCCAGGGTTTAAATTAATATTTATTTTCCCAATTCCATTGCTATCAGTTATCCTATTGTAATTTACACCATTTATTGTAAAAGAAAGATATTCTCCAGATATTGGAACTCCTTTATTTGTTTGTAAATTTAATATTTAATGCTGTTCCTTGGTTTAATTTTGGATTTATAGGACATAATAATGTATCTTCAACTAAAACGGTTAAAGAAGATTCTCTAGAACAAGTTTGGTAATTATTTTGTCCTGCAAAAGAGTAATAAATAGTATATGTTCCTGGATTTAAGTTTATTGTTAGTTTTGCAATTCCATTTGAGTCAGTTGTTTTTATGTAATTGATATTGTTGATTTTAAATATTATATTCTGGTTAGATAATCGTTTTTCATTTAAATCAAATAGAGCTACTTAAACTGTTCTGCACGATAAACATTGGTGGATATTGGTTGTATATATGTATTTCCTTTAAAAACAAATAAGCTTATGGAGTTGTATGTGGAATAATAGTCAGTATCTCCTCCAAAATAATATTCTAATTTATATGTTCCTGGATTTAAGTTTATTGTTAGTTTTGCAATTCCACTGGAATCTGTGATTTTGGAATATTTTTGATTGTTAATAGTGAAAATAACATTTTTATTTGCTATTGGAACACCATTTAAATCAGTTAATCCATTTTGATTTAAATTAGGTGTTTTTAATATTATTTTAAATGCAGTTCCTTGTGATATGTGGGTTAAGCTATTTGAAAAATAAGTTGTTTTCTTTGTTGAATCAGCAGTTATAATATCGCTTGTTGTATCAAACTGGTATTGATTTAAGTTAATTTCTGGAAGTATTATGGTAATGTTGGTGAAGTCTTGTTCTGTTATTTTGGTATTTTCGTGTATAGTAATATTTGAATTTGTATTTTCTATATTATTTTCATTTACTTCAGAAATGTGGTCTGATTTTAAATTTTTAGTTTCATTATTCATGTTTGTATAATCTATTTTTTCATTTTCGTCATTTACATGTAATTCATGTTGATTTGTTTCTATTTGATTTGTAGAATTATCTTCTGCAGAAACAAATGGGAGCATGAAAAACATTAATGTAATAAATATTATTGTATTTCTTTTTCATAAAATCTCCAATATAAGTTATGTTATTCAAGTATTATTAAGTTTTACTCTTTTATATTTTATAATGTTATTATCTTTGTATTTATTTTGGAATTTAATTAATTTTTTTTAGTTTTTCTGAATATTTTTTAAAATAAATTGGTGGTTTTAAAAATATATTAATTATTTAAGTTAATTTTTTATATTTGAATTTTAAAAAATATACTGTATGAATGTATTAATCGATAGGTCTTCAAAAGAAAAATTAGGAATGTTTTTATTTGTTCTTAGTTTATTATTTACATTATTTGTGACTTATATTGGAGTGTCACGTTTTGGAATATGGTATGATGAGCAATATAGTTTAACTATGATGTTTTCATCAGTTGATTATATTTTTACTGAAGGATCTACTAATGTTCATCCATTAGGTTATTATTTTATTTTAAAATTCTTTTTTAAGATTGCAAGTATTTTATTTACAAATTTCAATGTTGTTATGCTTGGGAGATTAGTGTCTGTTATTCCTTTATTTGGGATTCTTATTTTGTCTATTACTAAAGTTAAAAAAAATTTTGGTTGGTTAACTGCAGGTTTATTTGCTTTTTGTTTATCATCTATGCCTCAATTAATGAATTTCTATGTTGAAATAAGAATGTATAGTTGGGCTTTATTTTTTGTAACTGTAAGTTTTGTTGTTATTTATGAAATTTTAAATAAACAATCTGATTTGAAAAATTGGATTATATTAACGATTGCAACAATTGCATCATTTTATACACATTATTTTGCAGGAATTGCATCAATAGGTTTGTTTTTGTTTTTATTCTTCAAATTATATTGTGAAAATAAATCTGAATTAAAAAAATGGTTTTTTTCAGTTATTTGTGTGGTGATTTCATATGTTCCATGGATTTTAATTTTACTTAATCAAATAAAACAAGTGAGTGGTTATTATTGGATTACTTTAACAACATCCACAAACATTATTGGGTTTTTAGAGTTTATTTTATCTCCTGAAAACACGATTGTCCCTGGAAATTTTGAACCTTCAATTGATTTTTCGTTATATTTCATTGTATCTATAATATTCCTTGGAATAATTATGGTGTCTATTTATTTGAATATAAAAAACAATGATGGGAATAATAGATATGCTATGGCAGGATTATTTTTAGTAGTATTTGTTTGTATTATTGGAATAATATGTTCTATTTTAATTAAACCAATGTTGCATCCGAGATATCTGATTCCAGCATTAGGATGTTTTTGGTTAGGTGTATCAATTTTAATATCAAATAATTATGATAATAAAAAGATATTTGTTCTTGCAGTTATTGTAATTTTAATTGTTGGGACAGTTAGTACTTTAAACTTTTGGGAAAATGAATCTAATGAATATCAGAATAGTTTAGAAGTTATGGATGTTATTGGTCAATTGGGAGATAATAATGTTATTATTTATAAAAATCTTTCAGCATATGGTGTAAATCCATATTATAATTTTGATAATAATAAATATATTTGGGTTACTGCAGGTTTGGATGATAATTTAGATAATTTAAATTATGAATTTAATAATATAGCTCATGAAACTGATGTACAATCTAGATTAAATAATGGTGGACATTTGTATTATGTATTTAAAGATGATGGAACAAATGTACCTTTAAAATCTACAGATAATTTAGAATTTAATAAAATTTCTTTGGAAAATTCTCAAAACATGTCATTTTATGAAGTTAATTTAAAGTAATGGGGTTTTTAAGTGTTTAATAAAAATGATTTTAATAAGACAATAAGTTTATTATTTTTATTTTTAAGTTTAGTTTTCATAGGAATAACAATTTTTTTCGCTTTAACTAAACCTTTTGTGATGTATGATGATTATTATACTTTGAGTATTGTTAGATTATCTTTTATAGACATGATTAGAGCTACTGCTGAAAATGTTCATCCTCCTTTGTATTATATTATTTTAAAGGTTTTCACGAAACTATTTAATCCTACTTCAAATTTAAGTTTATTATTATTGGGTAAAATAGTTTCGATAGTTCCATTAGTTTTATTATTTGTTTTAATTTGGACTAAAATTAAAAATGAATTCGGATATTTAGTTTCAGGAGTATTTTCATTATTAATATGTTCTTCAATGAAAGTATTGTTTTTTAGTACTGTAATTAGAATGTACTCTTGGGCTTTATTATTTTTGACTGTCCAATTTGTTTTTGCATATGATGTTTTAACTAAAAATACTAAAAAATCTTGGATTATTTTTACATTTGCAGGAATATGTTGTGCATACACTCATTATTTTACGGCCATATCATCTATAGTAATTTATTTGGGGGTTTTATTATTTTTTATATTTAATAATAAATCACAAATAAAATCCTGGTTGATGTCTGTTGTATTGTGTGTTATAACTTATTTGCCTTGGATTAATATATTATTATCTCAATTTTCTGCAGTTAGGTCAGATTATTGGATTAAACCAATAACATTTAACACAGTTTTAGAATACTTCCAATTTATATTTTCACCATCTAATGATTTGTTGGGGTTTATTTTAATATTGATGCTTATAACTGTAGTAGGTTTAATTGTAAAAAATAAAGAATTTAACAATTTCAAAATAAATTATTCATTAATGTTAATTGCTACAATGTTTATTGTTATAGCTATTGGAATATGTTTGTCCTTGTTAATCCGACCGATTTTTGTTTCAAGATATGTTTTACCTCTTTTTGGAGGGTTGTGGTTAGGATTTGCTATTCTTGTGGATAAATTTAAATCAAATAAAAAAATATTTGCAGTTTTATTAATTATGATTGTTGGAATAGCTATTGCTGGAGTTGTTGGTTTTATTAATGAAACTAATATGGAATTTGATGCTTCAAATGATAATCAAAATTTATTAAGTTCTATTAATAATGGAACTGTTGTTATTTTTAATGATGGTCTTAGTTTTTTAAGATATTCTCCTTATTTAGGTAACGATAAAATTGTTGTGGGGGATATAAATTCTTCATTAGTTAATTGTTCAAGTAATGAAATTGTTGTATTTGATAAACGTCATGATTTGGATAATTCTAATTTTGAAAAAATTGGTGAAATTAATCAGGATAATGTTTATCTTATTAAAAAATAGTTTGACAGAAGAGAACTCTTAATTGGGGAGTTATAATTGAGGTTGAAAAGTTATATGGGTTTTATATTTGAGAAAAAATTCCCCAATTAAGAGTTAGAGATTCAAAAGTTATGTATTTGCACTTTTTCTCTCTATTACTTACTTAGTATTTTCTACTATATAAAAGTTTAGGTATACCTAAAATTAATTAATAAATCATTTTTATTGCAAAATTTAATTAGTCTGGAATAAGTTGGATTTTCTTTTAAAGTTTTTACATTGCCGATTATTATTAATTTCCTTTTTGCTCGTGTAAGTGCTACATTTAATCTTCTTAAATCTTTTAAAAATCCAATATTTCCATTTTCATTACTTCTTACAGTTGAAATGATTATGATTTCTTTTTCACGTCCTTGAAATCCATCTACACTTTTTACTTCAACACTTGTTTTATCTTGAATAAGATGTACTTGGTCGCTGTAAGGACTTATAATTCCAATATTTTCCAGTTTCACACCATTTTCCAAATAATATTTGGTGATTTTAGTTGCAATTTCTGCTTCTTTTTGGTTGATTATGGATTTGGAATCTTTCAAGTGTTTTTCTTCATTATCTTTCAAATTAGATGTATCAATAAATAATAATGGTTTGGAATTGTTGTGTAATTCTTCTTTGAATCTATTTTCTTTTAAATTAGATATTTTTTCTAAATCTATAATTTCATTTATATTTATATTATCTACTTGGGAGTCACTTTTTAAATTGCCCTTGTAAAATTCTGAATTTGGAAATTTCATTAAAAAGCTATTCATTCTATATTGAACATTTAATAAACAGGATTTGTTCGGATATTTCTTAATTAGCTCTTCAAACAATGTTTTTTCAAGAGGATGTGCTTTTTTACTAATTATTGTAGGAGGCAATTGTTTATGATCTCCTGCAAGAATAAATCTTCTAGCTTTAGCTAATGGAATTAAAACACTTGGAATTGTAGCTTGTGATGCTTCATCTACTATAACAACATCAAAATTAGTTCTAGATATTTCTTCAATAGCTGATGTTGAATTAGTTGATAAAATGACATTACTATTGCCTACAATATCTTTAATGATTTTATTTTCAAGTTTTTTAATTTTATCGTGAATATCATCGATTTTTTCATTTTCTAAAAGCCAATTAGCCATGGATTCCATTTTTGAAGGACTTATTCCACGTCCACCTTTACCTTTTGATGCATTGTATAATATATCTGAATCACTAAATCCTCTTCTGTATTGTGGGGTCGGTTTAGTAAATCTATCTCTAATTTCACTTATCTGTTCTATTTTTTTATAATTTTTGTTAATTTTATGTGTTAATTGATGATTTTCAGCTTTATATGCTAATGAATATTGGATATTTTCTTTTGAAACTCTTTGAGGATGACCTAATCGGGTAACATTTAGTTTTTTGTTTTTAGATAATCTGTCTAGTATATTATCAACAGCACTGTTACTTTCGCTAGTAACTAATACTTTATTTTTTTGTCTTACTTCTTGTTGAATTAACTCAACTAATGTTCTTGTTTTTCCAGTTCCAAATGGACCATGTATTAAAAAAAAGTTTTCAGTATTTATAGCATTTTTAACCGCATTTTTCTGTGACTGATTAAGAGAAGTGTCTATAAAATCAACATATTTTTCTTTTTTACTTTCCTTAGGGTCTCTTTTTTTTAAAGAATATTCAAGTGCGTTTTTACCTTTTGTGCTTAAATGCAATAAATTATCTTCCATTCTTTTAAAAGTAATGTCATTTGCATATAAATCTATCCTAACTTTCTTTTTAAGAGCCCATTTTGGGATTGATTTTTCAAAAGCTACTTTAAGGAATCTAGCACCTTTTTCAACTACAGTTCCAGTTAAATCACTTCTAAGGGGATATCCAGTACTAATTAGAACCATATCTCCAATACTGATTTCAGTTTCTATTTTTTGAGATCTTCCAAATTGTACAATCTGAGAACCTAACTGTTTTCCTAAATATTTTCCTTTTACTTTATTAATAGCTCTTCCTAAGTCTTCTCTTTTCTTGGGAGATAAATTTTTTATTTCATTAGTCATTAATTCAATTTCAGCATCTCTCTCATAATTTATAAGCTTTATTAGTTGTTTAATATATTTTTTCAATTTTATCCCTAGATTATAATTATGTTATACTATAAATAAAAGTTTTAAATTAATATTAAATAATGATAACTTTTAAGAAAATTGATGATTTCAATGATTTAAAGATGACTTTTATTTCAAAAAGCTCTGGAGGATATATTTCAAAAAATAAGTATATTTTTGATAAAATAGAGTTAAATCCTTTAAATCAGTTTATTCTAGAACAATCGGTGTATGGAACACCTATGTTTAAATTAGGAACTGGTGGATTTAATATTTTAATGATTTCTGGAATTCATGGTAATGAGTTGCCATCTCAGATAGCTAGTTTGAAATTATTAAATGAATTACTTAATTCTACATTAGAAAACACAATTTATATTATTCCTTTTGCTGCTCCAAATGCTACTATGAATAATGAAAGAACATTCAATTCAAGAGATTTAAATAGATCAGCTCATATTAAAAATTCATTAAGTAATTTAATCATTCAAGCTATTGATGAGTTAAACATAAGTTTTGTTGGAGATTTTCATTCAACAGCTAAAAATAGCAATCCTGGTTTTGAATCAGTTTTTTCAAGTAGAAATCCATCTCCTGAAAGTTGTTTAATAGCTAATCATATTTCAACACAAATGGGAAGTAAAGTAATTACTTTTGAAACTGCCGGTAAAATTTATAAAGGAGCTGTTGAAGATGTTTGTAATTTAAAAGGAATTCCTGCAATTACTGGTGAAGTTTTATCTCCATTTGCAACTGTTGGAAAAGGAAGTGTTGAAAAGTCTTTTCGTCAAATGAAAAGTTTTTTAGATTATTTTTAAAAAAATCAATTATTTCCTATTTTTAAAATTCTAATTGAGTATTAGTTTATAGTGGACTGTCTTTTTTTAATTATAATATTGCTGAAATACTTTTCAAATGCTATCACTATTAATTTTTAATATAAATTATAATTATAAAATTAAGGTGATTTTTTGTCTTCATATAAGGGACATACATTATTTGCATTGATTTTAGGGATCATGTTTTTTAACAATCCTTTAATTATAGCTTTAAGTATAATTGGTGCTAATATTCCTGATTTTGATCATAAATTTAAAAAAGACAATGTTTATAGAATGATTATTTTAGGATTGATTGTATTTATATCTCTTTATATCTTAAAATTACCTTATTATTTAGGTTTAATAATAGTATTTCTAGGAACTGTCTTTTATTTTTCCCAACACAGAAGTTTTACTCACTCTATTTTCGGTGTACTCACATTAACTGCGGCAGTTTCATTAATACTTATTTGGGCATATGAAATACTCATGAATATAACTGTGATTTCCACATCTTACTTATTCATGGCTATTTTAATAGCTCTTTTAAGTTTTTTATTTTTAAATAAAAAATTAATATTAATATTCTTACCGTTATTTTTTATCAGTTTATTTTTCTTTGGAACATTAACTATAAATTATGTGGAAGTGGCTATCGGATTATTTTTAGGATTATTGAGCCATATTGTATTGGATTCATTTAGTCCTGCAGGAATAAAATTATTTGCACCATTATCTTCTAAAAAATATCATAAAAAATTTGGAATTGTTGTTATTGTAATATTATTTGTATTGGCTATTTATTTAAGGAGATTTGAAATAATTGAGTTAATGCAATGCTTTTTTCCAAATATTTATTAATACTATTTTTTAAAACTATGATGTATGAATTCATGGATTTATTTAATTATTGCAGGTATTTTTGAAATGGGATGGGTATTGGCTTTAAAATTTTCTGAAAATTTCACAAGATTGTTATTTTCTATTTTAACAGTTATATTCATGATTTTAAGTTTAATTTTCTTATCTTTTTCATTTAAAACAATTCCTATGGGAACTGCATATGCTTGTTGGACAGCTATTGGTGCAATTGGAGTTATAATTTTTGGAATTTTCTTTTTAGGGGAATCTGCAAACCTTTTAAGAATCTTTTTTATAGGGGTAGTTATAGCAGGAATCATTGGATTAAAATTAACTACTCCTTAATATCTTTTTTTAATACTTGTTAGAATCTTTGATATGCAATATAATACTGGTAATTCTATTAGTGGTCCAATTACTAGTCCGATTAATATTAATTCTCTTCCTGGAAATGAGTTTACAGCAATAGCTAGTGCTAAAGGTGAATTACGTGCTAATGTAGTCATAGTTAAGCTTACATAATCTTCATATGTAAATTCTATTTTTTTAGATATTGTAAAGTCTAAAATAAGATTTATAATGAAAAATAAGATTAAAGGGATGAATATTAATAAAATTGAATTTAAATTATCAAATACAATTTCTCCTTTACTGTTAAATATTCCGAATATTGCAATAGCTAAAAATATTATTTGGCAGTTTGAAAAGAAATTGGTTATTTTTTCATTAAGTTTTTCTTTATTTTTTAGTATAAATTTGGTTAGTTGCGCTAAAACAAAGGGGATTATAACAACAATTAATATGGAGTATCCTAATTCATAGTAATTCATAGAATTGTTACTTGCAAAGAATAAAATTAGATATATTGGTAATAATATAATTTGAAGTATTAAATTTATTGGGAGTATTGAAAGGCTTAAATTTACATTTCCTTTTGCCATTTTTGTAAATACGAGGTACCAGTCGGTACAAGGGGTTAAAATGAGCATGAAAAATCCAATGAATATATCTATATTTCCTTTTAAAAATAATGATCCCAGGAAGTATCCTAAAAGTGGTGTCCAGATAAAATTTATTATTAAGCTTGTTGAGGTAAATTTAACATTTTTAAAACTGTTTTTTAAATCTTTAATTGGAACTTCTAAAAACAGCCCATATAACATTAAACAGAGGAATAAAGTTATTAATGATTCACTGTTGTTGTTTAAAATTGAAATATCACTTAATTCAAGGCCGGTTATTATTGCAATGAATATTATTATAGGTTCTGTTTTTTCTAGAATTTCCATTTAAATCACTTTTTTAGGTACATCTAAATTTTATTAGTATTAATATAAATAATTTTTTTAAGTAGTTGTCTTGATTCTAATTTTAGGTGATTTTTTCATCTCAGATTAAATGCATACATTTATAATAAATAATCATGATAAATAATAATGTTTATATGGTCAATTTTTTAATTTTAATTATGTTGACTTTTTAATCTACGAAATGGAGCTTATTTAATGTTTTTAACTAGACTAGGTTATGGAATATTATATTTCTTAGACCTTATTTATGAAATAATTAAAGCAACATATGATGTTGCTGTTAATGGAATTATGAGACAAAATATTAATCCTGTTGTTGTAGAAATTGAAACAGTTTTAGAGAGGCCTGTTTCTCAAACAATTTTAGCAAATAGTATTTCTTTAACTCCAGGAACTTTGTCTGTTGATTTGGATTCTGAAAATAACATTATTAAAGTAGCTGCTATTTCTCCAAGAAGTAAGGAAGATATTATTCCTTTTGAATCATATATAAAGAAGATGTTGGAGTAATTTTCTTTATATTTATTAATTGTTGAGTGGGATAGTAATGGACATATTATTTATTTCAAAATATTTTGTGGTTATTGCATCAATGATAATGATGTTTGCTGCTTTAAGGGCAGGTGCTTATAAATCCACATCAATGGGACTTTTAAGTAGTTCTGTTGTGGTTGTAGCCTTTGCATTATCTTTACTTGTTGTTGGGGATATGTATGGTATAACTTTCTTTAAAGACATATCTATGGCTTTAGTGTTATTTGGATTTATAGGGACTGTTGCTTTTGCTGTTACTCAGGGAGGAGATGACTAATGTTTATAATTGAATTAATTCAGTCTATTTTCCTTATTATTTCAGCTATTTTAATAATAATATCTGCTATTGGATTTGTAACTTTAGATAAAAATATGGATAATCTAATTTATGCTAGAATTCATGTTGCAGGTGTTTTTGATATAGCATTTATTTTAGCAATGCTTGGATTGCAACAATATCTTTTAGCAGGTATTTATTTAGTTATAGCACCATTTACAGCACATGCAATAGCTAATGCTTTTTATAATTCTGAAGATAAAGTAAATAATCTACAGAATAAAAATGTGGAAGTTGAAAGTTCAAAAGATGAAAATCCATTTGTTCATAATATAAATGATGTTAAAAAAATGGAAAATGAATCAAATGATGGTAGAAAGGATAATATTAAATTTTCTATTTCTACATTAGAAATTAGTGAGGATGAGTAAGATGTTAAGTATTATATTAATGATTATTACAGTTGTAAGTGCGATTCTTGCTCTTATTCAAAAAGATTTGTTGAAAGCAGCAATGTTAACAGGATTTTCTGGAGGGGCTCTTGCAGTACTTTTCCAAATTTTACTAGCTCCTGATGTTGCTTTAACACAGGCTATTGTTGGTGCAGCTATTGTTCCTGTATTTTTGGCATTAGCTATTAAAAAAACACAAAGGGATGATTCATAATGGCATATATGCAATTAGCAGCGTTAATTACTGCAGGAGCTTTGGTTGTTGTAGGTCTTTTTGCAGCTATTTTCATTGATAATATCATAAAAAAGATAATTGGTATTAGTTTTATTGAAGAAGGTGCAAATTTATTTATTATTGCTATTGGGTATAAACCTGGTGGAGTGGTTCCAATTTTGATGCCTGGAATGAATTCATCTTGGTATGCTGCAAATTCAGCATATCCTTTACCATTTGGGTTAGTATTAACTAGTATTGTAATTGGAGCAAGTACTTTAGCAGTAATGTTAGCTATTGTAATGGTTATCTATAAGAAATATGGAACTTTAAGTACAAAAGTATTGTTGGCAGATACATCTAAACAGGAGGAATATAATGAGTAATTATTTAATTCCACTTATGGTAATAGTTCCTATGCTTTGTGCAATACTTGTAAATGTATTTTCTAAATTTAATAAGTCTGTTAAAATATTATCATTTGTAGTAGCTATCTGCTTACCAATAATTCCGTTACTTTCTAATTATGGATTGCATTTCTTTGGAGGTTATACTCCAATGGTTGATAATGTAACTGGAGTTGTTTATCACCCTGCTATTACATATTCATTTGATATGTTGCAACAGATATTTATTGCAGTAATAGGATTAATAACTTTCTTAGTTGCGTTTATTTATTTATCAAAATATAAAAAAGCTTCTGGACATTATTTATTCTTGTTATTTATGGGTACTGCATCTGTAACAGCATTATTACTTACTGATGATATATTTAACATGTTTGTATTTTTTGAAATACTTGCATTAGTTCAAGTAGGTATTGTGATTGCATCACCTATGGATTATAGTTATGAAATGGCTTTAAAATACATGGTTTTAGGATCTATTGGAAGTCCAATAATGCTTTTAGGAATTGGATTTTTACTTGCAAGTACAGGTAATATTAATATTTCTGATATTGTTGTAGCACTTCATAATGGAACTTTAAGTATGACTTCTCCTGTTTTATTAATGGCATTTGCTTTAATATTCTTCGGATGGTTATATGCTTCAGGATTACCTCCATTCCATGTTATAAAATCTGGAATATATAGTAAAGCAGAACCTCATGGTGCAGCATTACTCCAGGCATTTACAGTTATTTCAATGATTTCCATTGTTTTAATAATGTTTAGAATATTCCATGAATTACCAATCTTTGAACTGTTATTAATATTGTTTTCAATTTTAGCAATGATTCTAGGTGTTTCTCTAGCTTTAACTCAAACAGATTTCAGAAGAATGATAGGTTATTTAGCAGTAGGGGAACTTGGTTTTATTGGATTGGGTATTGGTCTTGGAACTCAGTTTTCTATTACTGCAGGTCTTTTCCAAGCACTTAATGAAATAATAACTACTGCATTATTATTTATAGGATTTGGACTTATAGCTTATGTAACTAAAGAAGAGGATACTCGTAAATTAGGTGGACTATTAGCTTACCATCCAAAAGTTGGTTTAATGCTTCTGTTTGGTGGTTTGGCTATGGCAGGTGTTCCTCCATTTAGTGGATTCCAAAGTAAATTAATGCTTGTTCAAGCTTCATTAAGTTGCGGATATCCAGAATTATCTATTCTTGCAGTTATTGTAAGTATAGCTACATTTGTTGTATTTGTTAAAACATTCTATGGAATGTTTTTAAGACCAAAACCAGCTACATTGGAAGTACCTGATAATGATGTACCTAAATCTGCAGTATTTGCAATGGGTGTTTTATTAATATTAATTATTGTATTAGGTATTTGTCCCGGTATTGTTACAAATGGAATTTCTGAATTTGTAGGAGGTATTTTATGAAACTTTATGACCAGATATTCAATGTTGTAAAAGATTTTAGAAAATTCTTTTCTCCAGGTCCTGTAACTAATGCTGATGTTTCTGGAAGTATTACATCTGAAATATTGTTAATTGTTTCATTAGTAATGGTATGTTTATTATTAAGACATGTTCATTTATTACTTGCAGGTATTGTTACTTTAATTATTCTTGTTGTTTTAGTAAAAAACATGCCATTAATTCCTAAATTTAAAATAGAACAGGATGATTCATTAGATAAAATGATATTTTACACGGTTATGGTTTTAGGAATAATTGTTGTGTTTGTTTATTGGGGTGGTAACTTTGTCTAATAGTATTAAAACTATAATTGCATCAATAGTTACAGTATTATTTTCTGTATCTTTATTTGATGCATTATTTAATTTAAATAAGGTTATTGTTCCTGGTGTAAGTAATATTTATAATGAGTTAGGTACTCAAATATCTCCAAATTTAATTACTGTTGTAATTTTTGATTTCAGAGGTTATGATACTTTGGGAGAATCTATTATATTATTAACTGCAGGTTTAGTTGTTTTACTTGTATTTGGTAGAGGAAGATTAGGAGGTAAAGAAGAATGAGTCAAAATAGTGTAATTTTAAAGTTAATAGCTTTACCAATTGCTATTTTTGTATCATGTATGGGGATAATGACTATTTTAGGAGGTCATATAACTCCTGGTGGAGGTTTCCAAGGGGGAGCTATGATTACTGCAGGAGTGATTATATGTCTTTTAGTTTATGGTTTGGATAAATCTCCAATAAATTTATCTCATGATTTTGTTAGTGCAGTTGAAGGATTTGGAATTTTAGTTTATATTGGGCTTGGTCTTGTAGGTTTGTTCTTTGCAGGATCTTTCTTGTACAATGTAGGAACTGATATTTCTGGTGTTGTTCCAGATTTTGTAAGGACAATTTTCCATTATCCTGATGTAACAAATGCAGGTATACTTCCATATTTGAATATTGTAGTAGGTTTAAAAGTATTTGTTGGATTAAGCGCAATTGTCATAGCTTTTATGGGTTTTAAAAAGTTTGAAGAGGAGAACTGAGGTGAACATATGTTAAATTTAGGTGCAATAATATTTGGATTTTTATTAGGTGTTCTTGTAGGATCTCAAATTAAAAGTAAACGTATGGATACACAGTTCACCTTAGCATCATTTGTAATAATTTTCATAGTTGGATTGGTATCTGCATGGCAATTAGGGCCGTTTCCATTTTACACAGATATGCCAATAGCTTCCGGATTTTTCTTTGGATTGCTCGGTATTTTTGTAGGTAAACTATTATTTGGTAGAGGAGAGTAAGGAGTTTTTATAATGTTTGTATCGACTAATACATGTGAAGGAATAGGGGACTGTATTAAACAATGCCCTACTAAAGCTATTCGTTTAATTAATGGAAAGGCTTTAAGCTGTCTTACTTGTGGTTTATGTTATAAAAATTGTCCAAGTAATGCAATATTTGTTAATAATTATGGAGGTTATGTTGTAGACAGAGCTAAATGTAGTGGCTGTGGAATGTGTATGTATAACTGTCCTATAAACAATATTAAAATTGAAGATGGGGTAGTTTATGGTATTTGCTCACGTTGTGGGGTTTGTGAAGATGCCTGTCCATCACATTCAAGAATAGATAGTTTTAAGTTAACTGAAGAAAAACAGTTGGAATTTATAAAATCGTTAAGTACTGCATTACCAACATATAAAGGAGTTCCACATAAGACTAATGAAGTAACTCAAGTATCTAGAAGGTATTTTGCAACGGATTATGATAACTGTATATTCTGTGGAAGGTGTGAGGAATATTGTCCAACATCTACTATTCATGTAACTTTAGATAGGGATGAAGGTATTTGTAGTGATTGTGGACTTTGTGTTGATGTTTGTCCAAATGGTGCAATGAATAAAAATCATATAGTTAATAAAAACATCTGTACACTTTGTTTGAATTGTTTAAAAGCATGTCCTCATAATGCAGTATCTATTGAGAATTTTAAGATAAATGTAAATCATATTAATCAAAAACCAGAAGGTTCTATTATATCTTGTATTAATTGTGGATTATGCGCAACATTGTCTGAAAATGAATCATTACGTTATGATGATTCAAAATTAAGGTATGATCCAACAGAAGATATTGGAGAAAATATTTCAAAATCACATAAAATAGCTATTGATTCTTGTCCAACAGGTACTCTTAGAGAAGATGAAGAAATGCTTCTTGTTAATGAAATAAATGGGGAAGAACAAAAAACACTTTCTGGATTTTGTGTATCCTGTGGAAATTGTGTTAAAGTCTGTGATAATAATGCAAGATTATTTAAAATAGCTACATGGGACGGTTCAATAACTGATGATTGTATTTCTTGTGGAATATGCTGTGAAGTTTGTCAGGAAAATGCCATTACTTTACATAGAGGAAGTATTTCTGTTGATTTGGATAAATGTATATTATGTGAAAACTGTGGTGTGCATTGTCCAGTTAATGCAATTCCAAAAACTACAATGCATAAAAAAGAGATTATTGATGGTTTTTGTTTCATTGAACAAAAATTATGCATGCATTGTGGATTATGTTATGATATTTGTCCATATGATGCAATTAACAAAAAAGAGGATAAATTTGAAGTAAATGAAGAAAAATGTAAATATTGTGGGGCATGTAAAAATGCTTGTCCGGCAAATGCATTTATGTTTGAAAGAACTTTTAGAGATTCTATAGAGGGGATCTAAATGATAAACATGCTTAAAATAGCTTTGGAAGGAGCATTCACTAACTTTAAAAGAATATTCTTTGCAGCAGATAGGGTTACTGACATGGAAATAAGAAAACAGGTATC
This sequence comes from uncultured Methanobrevibacter sp., assembly GCF_934746965.1. NCBI lineage: Archaea > Methanobacteriati > Methanobacteriota > Methanobacteria > Methanobacteriales > Methanobacteriaceae > Methanobrevibacter > uncultured Methanobrevibacter sp. The sequence continues at coordinate 206,436 of NZ_CAKVFS010000001.1, forward strand.
TACACTTACAGTGGAACCAACTAAAAAAGTTGATGAAGATGCTTGTATTGGTTGTGGAGGTTGTGCTAATGTTTGCCCAACAAATGCTATTGAAATGAAAAAATTAGCATCTCCAGTAAAGTTAACTGATAATTGGACAAAAACAGAAGTTCCAGAGTTAAACCCACTTAAATGTGTTGTATGTTATTATTGTCATGATTTTTGTCCAGTATTTTTATTGTATGGTGAAAAAGGAACAGTTCATCCAAATACTGTTGGAAATCAAGAAGTGGATGTTTCAAAACTTATTAACCAACCAGTTAAAATATCTGATGATAAATTAAAAGTTATTTCACAGTATCTTTCAGATAAAACAATATTAAAAAATAAGGAAGATTAAGGGGGATTATATGGGAATTAAATCATTTTCAAGAGCAAGAGCAATACATCTAATGTTAGTTTATACTGGTGGATGTAATGGGTGCGATATTGAGATTGTTAACTCTGTATTATCACCTAAATTTGATGCTGAACAATATAAAGTGTTTTTAACATGGAATCCTCGTGAAGCTGATGTTTTGGTTGTCACAGGTCCTGTAACTAAACTAAATAGAAAACCATTAGAAGAAATTTATAATGCTATACCTGAACCTAAATTGGTGGTGGCTGCAGGAAGTTGTGCTTTGATGGGTGGAGTTTATAAAAATATTCATGGAGATATTCCATCTGAAGAAATTGAAGGACCTGTTGAAAATATAATACCTGTTGATGCAAAGGTTCCGGGTTGTGCTGTAAGGCCTCAGGATATTTTATCAGGAGTTGTATCAATTTTACCAAAATTATTAGATGCAGATTAATAAAAGGAGTTTAAAAATGGATGAAAAAATACCAAATAGTAAAATTATAGAAACTGAAATTCCTATGGGTACAGTTCACCCAGCTGCATTAGAACCGTATAGGGTCAGACTTTTTGTAGAAGATGAAATTGTTCAGGAAGCTGAAATAACTATTGGGGTTAACCATAGGGGAATAGAAAGAATCATGGAAGGACTTCCTGTTGAAAAAGCTAATGCATTAACTGAAAAAATATGTGGAATTTGTTCTAATGCTCATGTTTGGAATTCTGTAAGAACTGCAGAATTAGGTTTGGATATTGAAATTCCAAAAAGAGCTAGTTATATTAGAATTATTGTTGGTGAATTAGAAAGATTGCATAGTCATTTTCTTTATTTGGCTCATGGATGTGAAGTTTTAGCTCATGAAACATTTTCAATGAGGGTATTTTACCTTAGAGAAATCGTAATGGAACTTTTAAACATGATTGGTGGAAATCGTGTTCAATATGGTTGTTCTGTTATTGGTGGAATCCGTCCAAGATGTGACTTAGATTCTAAAAGAATTGAAAGATTAATTGTTGATATTGATAAGTTAGAAGAAGGTTTAACAGATTTTGTAAATAGGTTCACTGCAGACTCAATATTGATGTCTAGGGTTACTGGTGTTGGTGTACTTCCTCAAAAACAAGCTATTAAATTAGATGTTACTGGCCCAACTTTAAGAGCTACTGGTGTTGTGCAGGATTTGAGAACAACGATGAAAGAATATGATGATTTTGATTTTAATATTATAACTCAGGAAGATGGTGATGTTAAAGCTAATTTGATGATGAGGGCATTAGAATCCTTTGAATCAATTAAAATAATTCGTCAAGCTATTGCTAATTTGCCTGAAGGGCCAGTTGTAACTAGAAATTGGGAAATGAAAGATACTGATATTATTGAAAGTCGTATTGAAGTTCCAAGGGGAACATTGTATCATTCTTATGCTTTAGAAAGTGGAAGAGTTAGGCATTCTATTATTAGAACTCCATCTATGGCAAATATTGGTGCAATGCAATATGCCTGTATTGGTGATCAAATAACTGATGCGCAATTGTGTATTGTTCAGTGTGATCCATGTTTTACTTGTACTGATAGAGTAATTGAGATAATTAGGAGATAAAATTATGATGCAAAATACTATTATTTTCTCTATTTTAGCAGTAATTGTTACAGTAGTGGTATGTTTTGTTGTAAGTACATTTTTACCTGGTATTGAAAGAAAATATGTTCATGCTAGAATTCAACAAAGAATTGGTCCACCAGTAACTTCTCCAGGAATTATGGCTCCAATTAAATTTGTATTTAAGGAAAATGTTAGAGTATCTTCTCCGCTTCCAAATTTATATAAAGCATTACCTATTATATGTTTCATAGTAGTGTTGTGTATATTAATAGCTTTAACTCCTCAAGCATTTCATATTCCGGCATTAGCTAGTTTAATAGCTGTTGTTGGTTTGTTAAAAGTTGAAGAAATATGTTATGTGTTAATGGGAGCATTATCTAAATCAATCATGTCTGTTGGAATGCCCTTTCCAGATTTAGTAAAAGGAGCAGTTCATAAAAATGCTACTAGGTCTTTCATGGAAGATATAAGTGCAAGAAGATCTTTAAGAATGATTACTTATGGTTCATTCCCATTATATTTATCAGTATTTGCACCTATAACTTATGCTGGAAGCATTTATCTTCAAGATATAATTCAATATCAACAAGCTAATGGACCATTTTTATTTACAGTATCTGGAGCTATTGCAGCTATTGTATTTTTCATTGGTTATATGATTTTATTAAATGAATATCCGTTTTCAATCATCAAAGCAAAATCTGATGTAATTGAAGGTCCTTATATGGAATATGCTGCTAAATATCGGGCAGTTGTATTTATTACAAGAGGATTTTTTATGTTTGTTCTTGGTGCATTGTTTTCAGTATTGTTTATTGGTATTCCACCAAGTATATTTTCATGGGGAATTTTAGTTAATATAATTGTAGCATTGGTATTTGTAGTTATGATGGGTATTTTCTCAGCATTTACTCCAGTGTTTACAAATAGACAATTATTACCTACTATTGTTGGAATATCTTTACTTGGAGTGTTATCTATTGTAATTGGTGTATTATGAGGTGATTATTTGAAATTTGTTATGCAACCAAAACATATAATAAGTCTTGGAGGATATATTGTAGAAACACAGTTTCCTTATAGGAATCTTATAGTTGTAAATAAAACTTCTGAACCTATTAAGATTGAAATTCCAGTTTTTGATGAAAGTTGGATTGATGAACATAGGGATTTAGGACTGGAAGTGATTCCTGTATCAAAAGAGGATAATTTTTTAAAAATGTGGAAAAGAGCACATGCACAATTAGATAAAATAAGGAATTAATATGGGAAATTATAGTTTAACTATTAAATCTGATGAAAAAAAAGGAGTATTGGATGATATTACTTCAATTATAGTTCAACATGAGGTTAATATTAGTTATACTCATCTTTTCATTGAAAAAAATAATGTAGGCACAATTGATTTGGAACTTGAAAATGTAAATAATATTAAAGATTTGATTGTTGATTTAGAAGCTCTTGATGAAGTTAAATCTGTGGAAATACATTCATCTCAATCAAATGTTTATGGAAAGCGCATTATTATTGTCGGTGGTGGTGCACAGGTATCTCAAGTTGCATTAGGTGCAATCACTGAAGCTGATAGGCATAATATTCGTGGTGAACGTATAAGTGTAGATACTCTTCCGATTGTTGGGGAAGAAAACATAGCTGAAGCTACTGATGCAGTATCTAGACTTCCAAGAGCGCATGTTTTAGTATTGGCTGGTTCTTTGATGGGTGGAAAAATAACTGAAGCAGTTAAAAAAATAAAAAAAGAAAAAGGAGTAATTATTATTTCTTTAAATATGCCTGGAAGTGTTAAAGATTATGCTGATTTAATTATAACTGATCCGGTACAAGCAGGAGTTCTTGCAGTAATGGCAATAGCTGATACTGCAGTTTTTGATATTGAAAAACTTCATGGAGATATTGAATATTAATCTTTTGTACAAATTGCATAATATTCGCAATTTTTACACTTTTTTTCACTTATTTTCACTTTTGGTATCTTTTTATTTATTATGATTTCTTTTGTTTCATTTAAAATGCCAAATAAACTTTTTCTAAGGTTCATATCTATAACTACTGGTCTTTTATCCTTTATTTTTGAATATTCTACAAATCCTACAAAAACTTCACTGTCAAATTCTTCTTCAATTAGAAGAGCAGTAGCTGCAACTTCAATTGCATCTCCATCCCAAACACCTTTAATTGGGGGATTGGAACTTTTAAAAAGTATGGGATAATATTTCCCATCAATAATTTCTATTTTGTCACAAATCCCAATTAAATCAATTTGATTGTCTTTTATCAAGTAAGAATATATACAATTTGGGAAAAACATTTCTGTGATTTCAAAACCATCTTTATTTAATATTTTCATTGCTTTTTTAGCTTTGAGAGCTAATATTTTTATATTAAAATAACTTTCATTGGTTATTTCGTATTTTTGTTCTTGTGTAATTTCATAACCTAATTTTTCTATAGTTTCTAAATTATTTTCACTGTAACTAGATATATTTTGAGATAATGCCGTTTCTATTTCCTTTAATTCCATATCTTTCTTTAATTTGCGCATATTTTTTTGTAATAAATCTTGAATATCTATTTTAATGTTTTTAAGTTCAGTATATACTTGATAATCTTCATTTTTAGAAATGTCTACATGTGTTTGTAGGTATAATTTCATCGGACAATACATATACATTTTTATAGATGATATATTTATCATTTTTTAACCTCTTCAAAATCGATATTATTGATTAGAATTAGTTAATATAAATAATGAGAGGTTTTAAATTAATTAAATCTTTTAAAATCAAATAAAAAAAGAGAATAGCTAATAATATTTAGCTATTATTACAATTTTATCATGCTGGACTTTCTTTGAGCTTGATATATTCGTCCATGGATTCTCTGGTAGTTCCAACAACAAGCCTATAAGTGTCTTCTTTTCCATCAGTAATGACTTTTTCAACTTTTCCTTTAGCTATAACATGTTCTTTATCAATAACTTCTCCAGCATAGGTGTGTGTAAATGAAACAACTTCAGATATTGGAGCTTCAACACCATCAACTATTTCTAAATTTTCAATAGTGTATAATGAAGGATTATCAAACGCACCAAGTGCACTTACAATATCACATTCAATTTGAGCTATTCCTAATGGTTCATAAACAGTATCTCCCCATTCACCACTAATCTCATCATAATTTTTAGTACATAAAATGTCAAATAAAGTTCCATTTATTGTTCCTCTATTTCCTTTTCTATTTTCATACCATTTGAATTCGTCCATGGTTAAACTAGAGTCTTTCATACGTTTGTTGTAAACTTTTTCCCAGAATTCATCTACAATTCCTTTTACAGTTATATCTTTATTTACTTCATCAATATGGACATTTTTACCTTTATTTTCTCTAAATGCTTTCATAGCTTTTCTATGATTTTCTAATCCGAAAACTACAAAATCAATATCTGAGACATCTTCTTTGTGAAGCCCAGGTAAAATTGATCCGGAAATTCCTAAATTTTCATAAGGAATATCTGCAATATAATGGAAAAAATCTGCAACATCCATTAATTTAGCCATTATTTCAGGATTTTTTAATTTTTCTCCATTATTAAAAGCAGTTCTAAGTTCAGCTAATCTTTCTTCAGGTTTAATAATTTTAGCTACTTTTTCTTTAGGAACACCCATCATTTCGACATTTGTAACATCACAAAAGTACAGATAATCTGGATGATTTTCTCTTAAATAATCATATGCTTCTTTTGAAGTAACTTTTCTGTATTTTTTACCATTTTTTTGTCTATCTCCATTAGGATCTGGAATATATCTTAAAAATGAGATAAATCTGTCACTAGGATGGATGTAGTTTGTAGATGCAAAATATAGTCCATCAGTTGAATAAATAAAATCTCTTGTTCTTACTTGTTTCATAAAAATAACTTCCTTGTTTTAATATTATGAAATTAATATTAAACTTGTTTTTCTATTTAATTTTGAATTCAGGATATTGTTGGTCAAAATTAATTTTTTTATTTCTTTCACAATATTTTTATATAAAAATAATATCTAACATTTAACTATGACTATTATTCACAAGCATATTGATGATATTTTTGAGTATGATGGAAGTCAAATTAATCCTTCCTGGGCTTTTAATGAATTTGGAATATATGGATCATCTATTATTACATGGGTGGGTCCGGTATATATTACTCCTGATAATTTAAAGGATTTTGCAGATGTTGGACTTGAAATTAAATCTAATTATATGATTAATTTTATTTGTGAGTTTTTTGATTGTCAACCTGCAAATATGAGAATAGCTTATCTTCGTCAAAGATTATTAGTTATGATTTTTAGAGAAGTTTTATTTGAAAAAGGAATTGTCTCTAAAAGGGAGGGAGATGATATTTTTGTGGAAAATAGAAAATTAAGTATTTCAATAGCTAGCGCATCTTTAAGTTCTATGAAAATCCATTTTGCTCTTAATTTGGAAGATAAAGGAACTCCTGATGATGTAGAAACTATTGGTCTTTTTGATATTAAAGATACTGATGGTAATCAAATATTTAATAATGATAATTTAGTTGATTTAGTTAATGATGTTGTTAATAGGTTTATTAACGAATTGGAAACAATAGAAAATGATATTAGTAAAACAAATTTATTATAATGTGGTGATTTTATGAAAATTATGATTAATGGTATACAATCTAATTTAAGGTTTTCTTCAGCTCATGTTATTCCAGGTCATGAATCTTGTGGCCATATTCATGGACATTCTTATTTTGTTGATGTGGAAATTGAGGGGGAACGTGCAGGGGAATTTAAATTTGTAGTTGATTTTAAAGATGTTAAATCATATACTAAAGCAATTTGTAATGAATTGGATCACAGATTATTAATTCCGGTTTATAATGAGTTAATAGATATAAAGAACTTTAATAAAAAATCAGATTCTATTTTTGATTTAAAAGAAGAAAAAACAATTTACTTTAAAATTAATGGAAAAGGATATTCTATTCCTAGTGAAGATTGTGTATTTTTACCTCTTCCTTATTCTTCTGCTGAAGAATTATCCAAATTCTTTGCTGAAACATTAGCTAAAAAATTAGGTGAAAAATATGATAATTTAGATTATGTTGCAGTTGGAGTTAATGAAGGAATTGGTCAAGGAGCAATTTATAAAAAGGTATTTGATGATTAATTATGAGGGCTCCGATAATTGAAATTTTTTCAAGCTTCCAAGGTGAAGGTCTTTTCATTGGACAAAGGCAGATATTTGTTAGATTTGCAGGTTGTAATTTAAATTGCAACTATTGCGATACTCAAAATAGTAAATCTGAAAATTCTGGCAAATTAATGACTGTTGAAGAAGTTGTAACAGCTATTGAAAATATTAGGACTCCTGATTGTCATGTGATTTCTTTTACTGGTGGTGAACCAAGTTTATATCCTGAATTTATTAATGAAGTTGCTAGTAAAACTGATTTAAAAATTCTTTTAGAAACAAATGGTACTTTACCTGAAAAAATCAGCGATATTAAAAAATTGGACATTGTGTCATTAGATATTAAATTACCTGAACATTTTAATAATGATTTTGATGAAGAGGTTTTTTTTAACGAAATCAAATCAGTAAATTTATTAATGGCAAGGTCTATAATGTTATATTGTAAAGTAGTTGTATTGCCTTCAACAAAAATAAATTTAATTCAAGAGGTAATGGAAAAATTATCTAATAATATTTCAAACAAAAATAAACTTCAAATAATTATCCAACCGTCTAGTCCTTTAAAGGACTGGAATAATTCTAATTCTAAATTATTTGAATTTTCAGAAATTGTTGGGCGATATTTTGAGGTATCCACCATTCCACAGGTGCATAAAATATTAAATATTGAGTAAATGTGGAATAATTTTGTTTTGATTTTTTATTAAATTATTTTTTTAGGCATTACATTCACTGCTGAGGTGTGATAAAATGAAAGATAAATCATCCATTAATTTAAGAAAATCTATGAAAAGGGGTTCAGTTGAACATGAAACAAAAGTTCCTGATAAAGAAGGAGAAATCATGGCTATTGCTACTAATGAAGTGATTTCTATTCCTCCAACTAAAAGTATCAAGGATACTGCTAAAGTAATGATGGAACATGCGTTTAGGAGGTTACCAATAACTGATCCAGGTTCTGGTAAAGTTTTAGGTATTGTTACAGTAATGGATATTTTGGATTTCTTTGGTGGAGGAAAAAAATTCAACATTATTGAAAATAAATATGAGGATAACTTCTTAGCAGCTATTAATGAACCAATTAGGGAAATTATGACTCGTGATGTAATTTGCCTTTCTAATAAGTCTTCAATTAATGATACAATTGAAACAATGTTATCTAATCAAATTGGTGCAATTCCTCTTGTTGATGCTGATGATAAACTTGTAGGTATTGTAACTGAAAGAGATATTGCATTATCATTAGCTGGGGTGGTAACTGATGAAGTTGCACAGGATTATATGTCTACTAAAGTATTTACAACCACTCCTGGAACTCCAATAGAAAGTGCTTGTAAAATAATGGTTAGAAATGGTTTAAGAAGAATACCTGTTGTTGGTGGTGAAGCAGATATATCTAAAGCAAATAAAAAATTATTAGGTGTAGTAACTTCTACTGATATTATCAGACATCTTAATGCAAAAGAATTATTTGATAATTTAAATTCTAATGCTGCTTCAGAAGTCTTAAAAAATGTAGTTTCTAATATCATGACTGAAAATCCAGTTACTATATCTCAAACAGAAAGAATTGGAGATATTTGTGCATTATTTGCTGATAAAAATATTGGTGGGGTTCCAGTAACTAAAGATGGTGAAATCATAGGTATTATCACTGAAAAAGACATATTGCATGTAATTAAAAAAGCTTAAGTTTAAATAGAAATATCTTTTTATTTCTATTTTTTATTAAACAATGTTGTTTAAGTAATTGCTAATTAAAAGGAGATGATAATATGCAAATAAAAAACTTGATGTCTGAAGATTTAATCACTGTTGATAAAGATCAAAAACTTTCTGATGGTTTAAAATTGTTGGCTAAAAATGATATATCAAGATTGCCAGTAATTAATACTAATAAAGATAAACAAAAAGAATTGGTTGGAATTATCTCTGAAAGAGATGTGGCAGATAAATTAGGTTCTTCAAAATATGAAAGTATGCCTGCATCAAGACTTCATATTTCATCTGTTATGGTTAAAGATGTAATTTCTGTTATTGAAACAATGGATTTGGCAGATGTTGCAAATATAATGTTAGAAAATGGTATTGGCTCTGTTCCTGTTGTTTCTGATGATAATATGATGGTAGGAATAGTTTCAAAAGCAGATTTTGTAACTCTTGCAGTTGGTAAAGCATTTGATAAAATAACTGCTAAAGAAGTCATGTCAGAAACTATTAAATCTGTATCTTCACAAGAAAGGTTAGTTCATGCAAGAAGAGTCATGATTGATTCTCGTGTTGGAAGATTACCAGTTATTGATGGAGATGAGCTTGTTGGTATGATGACCTCAAAAGATGTTATGAATGCTTTTATTGACTTTAGAAAAAATGTTCCAGATAAATACCAAAAAACTCAAATTAAAGAAATCTTAGTTGAAGAGGTCATGTCTGATAATCCATTGTCTATTTCAAAAGATACATCTATTTCAGAAGTATCAAATATAATGATGGATACTGGTTATAATGGATTGCCTGTTGTTGAAGATGATGTGGTGATTGGTATTATAACTCAAACAGATATTTTAAGACTTATAGCTAAATTGGAGTCTTAATCAAATTTTATAGCTAATTATTTAGCTATTTTTCTTTTTTTTATTTTTTTTCAATAAACTTTTTAACTATTAATGAATATATGAATGAATTATGTGTAATAATATTTCATTTTTAGGCCCGAAAGGAACTTTTACTCATGAAGCAGCACACATGGTTGGTGAAAATTTAGTTTCCTACTGTAATATACCTGCAGTAATGGAAAGTGTTTCTAATGGTTCTTGTCAATTTGGAGTTGTACCAATTGAAAATTCTATTGAAGGGCCAGTTGGAATTACTTTAGATTCCTTAGCTCATAAATTCGATTTAAAAATATTTAGTGAGATAATAATCCCAATTAATCAAAATTTAATAGTTAATCCTGGAACATCTATGGGAGATATATCTGATGTTTATTCACATTCTCAAGCAATAGCTCAGTGTCAGGGATTTATTAGTGATAATGAAATACAACCTCATTATGCTATCAGTACAGCTAGTGCTGCTAAAAGTATATTGGGGGATAAAACAAAAGCAGCTATTGGGAATTCTAAAGCTGCTGAAATTTATAATCTGGATATTCTTAAATATAATATTCAGGATGTAGATAATAATGAAACACGTTTTGTTGTTTTGTCAAATAATGATCATGAACCTACAAATAACGATAAAACTTCAATAATTTTCTCAATTTATGAAGATAAACCTGGTATGCTTTATAAAATTTTGGGAGTTTTTGAAAAAGCTCATGTTAACTTAACTAAAATTGAGTCTAGGCCTTCTAAAAAAGGTTTGGGGAAATATTTATTTTTTGTTGATTTTTATGGTCATAGGAAGGATAAGATTGTTCAAAATATCTTAAATGAACTTGATAATCTCACATACTTTTTGAAGGTTTTAGGTTCATATCCTGAGTTTTAGAAAAACTTTAAATTAGTGTTTAAATAAATTAATATTATGATAAAATTCAGGGATGGTATACATGCCAAATGATAAGGAAAAACTTCTAAGAGTTATGCGTAGTTTAGACATGGACTACCAACATGGCAAAATTTCTGAAGAAAAATACAGATATTTCCGCTCTAAATATGAAGATAAACTTAATACATTGGATGCTCGTGATGCTACTAATAGGATTAGGTCTATGCAGGGTAAACCATCTGGTAAAAGAAAAAATAATCCTAAATATTCTAAACGTAATAAGAAAAAGAATGAAGAGCAGGATTTAGTTCAAAAATATATTATTAATCCAAAAAAAGGAGATAAATCTTTAGATGAAGAAAAAAACTCTCAGATGGATAATAGTACTTTTAAATTGGTTGCTGTTTTGGTTTTAGTAATTGGGTTTACTGCAGGTATTGCTTATGGAGTTTTAACTTTTGACTTTGGAAATATTTCAGTATCTGATGCACAGGCTATTGTGGAGGATACAGCATTTCCTGAAGTTAAAGAAGTTCCAGTAAATAATACAACTAATGATTCTGTTCAGGTTGGAGATACATATACTTCAGATAGTTCACAAAGCAGTAGTGATTCTTATTCTAGTCAAAGCAGTTATGATTCTGGATGGTCTGAACCAACTGATTCTGGAAGTGTGGATACTGGACAACCAGAGGAATCTGGAAGTGTTGAAACAGGACAATCATCATATTAAGGTGGATTTATGAAAAAGAATGTTATATGTGGAATTATATTAATTATAATAATTATTTGTGCATTTGGATATTTAATCATGAATAATATATCTACATCTCAAATTACTGGAAATGATAATACGACTACAATGTTGAGTTCTTCTAAAGGTGGGGTTATGGTTCAATATCCTTCTGATTGGGTGCTTTCTGAATCAACTTCAAATTCTTCGGTAATTGCTCTTGCAAAATCAGATTCTATTGGAGCATCAAATGTTGGTGCAGTTACTGTTAATGTTGAAAAACAGCCGATTGAGGGAAGTTTTGATACTTTTGTTAATAAAACTTACACTGCGATGCAACATGATTCCTCTTTTAACTTAAGCTCTTCTGGTCAAGTTTTAATTGGTGACAAGAATGCTACCGAGTATGTATATACTTCTAATGTAAATGGGGTAGTTAAAGAGCATAAAGCATTATGGTTTGATAAAGGAGATCAAGCTTATGTTGTATTGTATAGTGCGCCGATTAATGAGTTTGATAAAAATCTTAAGTCATTTGATTATATTTTAGAGAATATGCAAATTGGTGCATAATTCTTTTTATTTTTTTAGGAGTATTTTTTATGATTGTATTATGTGTTACTGGCAGTATAGCTGCTAGTGAATCTATTAAATTAGCTAGGGAACTCAGACGTAATGATATTGAAGTTAAATGTTTTATGAGTGATGCAGCTTGTGATTTGATATCTCCAAATGCAATGGAATTTGCAACTGGTAATGAAGTAGTAACTAAATTGACTGGTAAAATTGAGCATGTTAAATATTCTCAAGAGGATTTGATATTAGTTGCTCCAGCTACTGCAAATACTATAAGCAAGTTTGCATATAAATTAGCAGATGATCCAATTTCAACACTTTTGATTACTGCATATGGACATAATACTCCAATTTTATTCGTTCCATCAATGCATGATTCAATGTTTGATGCTATTAAGGAAAATATTGATAAAATTAAAAAAGAAGGATCTGCTTCATTTATTAAACCTAAAATGGATGAAGGTAAAGCAAAATTCCCTGATAAAGAAGATATAGTTTTAGAAGCATTAAGAACAATTAATTTAAATAAATGAGGGGATATTATTCACGAAAAAGTTTTAATAAGTATTGGTGGAACTTTTGAACCTATTGATCCAATTAGGGGCATAACGAATAAATCTTCTGGTAAAATGGGTTTGGAGTTAGCTAAACAAGCTTATATTCGTGGATTTGATGTTACATTAATTGTGGCGAATGTTAGTGTAAAAATACCTTCTGTTTTTAATGTTATTGAGGTTGAAACAGCTGGTGAGATGAATGATGCAATTAGTGAATTAATTGCTACTCAGGATATTTTTATTTCAACAGCAGCTGTTTCTGATTTTAAATTTGAAGACAAAGAAAGTCATAAAATTGATTCTTCAAAAGCATTATCTATAAATTTGAAACCTACAATTAAAATTATTCGCCAAATTAAAAAATTAAATCCTAATATTTTTTTAGTGGGATTTAAAGCTGAATTTAATCTTTCTAAACAAGATATAATAGCTAGTGCAAAACAACAAATTAAGGATGCTGGAACTGATTTGGTAATAGCTAATGATGTTAGTGATGAAAATTGTCATTTTGGCTCAGATAATAATAAAGTTTGGATTGTAGATAATGAGAATATTATAAATGTTCCTTTAACTTCAAAAAAAGAGGTAGCTAGAATAATTTTTGATGTTATTTTGAAAAAATTTTAAGTTAGACACATCTTAAAAGTAATACTTTTTTAGTTAAAATGGTCTTTTTTTAATATTTATTTGATATCTGTGGAAAATAAGTCTTTTTAAAAAATAAGTTCATTCCTTTAGGAATTACCAATTTTGAGTGATTAATAGAGTGATTTTTTCCCTAAAGGCTTATAAAATGAACTTTTTTTATTTGCATTAGCATATCTTATATATACTTTTATGTTATAAATAGCTATCGAAGTAATACTTTTTGGGGTATTTTGACTTAATTTTTTAATTTTATCTATGTCTTTTTTTTAAGCTTTTGCTTGTGTAAATGAGATATTTTTTATTAAAAATTTTTCTCTATTACAAATGCAATATGGTCTTTTTCGTAAGGTTCTAATTTTACTTTTTCAATAATTTTAAAACCTTTTTCTCTTAATTTTCTTTCTTCTTCCTTAAAAATCTTTTTTGGTTTTTGTACAACGTCAATACTTCTAGCTTTTATCATTAATACTCCTGTTGCAGTATCTTTTCCAATTAAGTTCATATTTTTCATAAATAATTGACTTTGGGTTGGTTGAGCTACATCACAGTATATAATGTCTGCCTTTTCAACTATATTAAGATAATTTTTGGGTTTGGTTGCATCTCCTAAAATCGGAGCAATATTAGTCCTTTGTCTGGCTAATCTCACTAATTTTTTTGCTGTAGTTGGTGAAAATTCAACAGCATATATTTTTCCTTGGGTTACTAAATCAGAAATGTGTGAAACGGTTGTTCCAGTTGATGCACCTAAGTATAAAACTTTTGCGTCATGGGGAATGTCTAGATTTTCTAATCCATTTAATAATGCAGCAGCTAATTTAGACCTTCTAGGATTCCATATTCTGTATTCTTCTTTTTCTTGAATTAGCTCTTCACCATAAACTGAAATTCCAGGGGTTAGATTTTTAGTAGCAATTTGACCATCCTTTAAATAAACTTTCATGGATTATTTCCTCCTTTTATTTTTTCTTCTTTTTTTAGATTTCTTATGTTTATTTTTGGATTTAGAATGTTCTTCTTCACGTTTTTTACGGGTTTTTGTTGGGAATGGATTTTCTTTTTCTATTTCTTCAGCTTTTTTAAGGAATTCTTCGTAAATATTTGGATCAAAGTCTTTAGTAAAAATATCTTTTCTACATGCGAGTGATATTTTGGACGCAAGCATTCTAGCTATTTTCCCACGATTCCACCAGTTTGCACTTCTGATTTGTGGGTGCTGGTAGATTAAACCGTATTTTGGAGGCCTGTCTCCACTTTTTAAATGTCTAAACAATGCTTTTTCAGCACCCATTATTTGAACAGTACTTGAAGGATATGTTGCTAATCTTTTAAGTCCTCCAGCATGAGATATTAATTTTGCACCAAGAGATGCTCCAACTAATAACTTTAAATTTGGAGCTATTGATTCCATTTTGTCTTCGATGTATGTTTCAATAGATTTTCTACTTTTTTGTAGTTCATAAATTGAATTGGCATAATTATTCATTATATCTAAATCTGATTGGTTTATATCTTCATCATAATCTAAATCTATTAAAAATACTTCTGGTTTGGCTTCAATAATTTTCTCTTTAGTTTTATTTTCAGCAATTAAACGAATGTATGTTTCATTATTTTTTATAACGTCCATTTCTGGGAAGTATAATGCGTACCATTCTCTAATTCTTTCAATTAATTTGCTAATTGTTTCATCAATTTCATCAATTGAGTTTATTGCTTGAATAAGATGTTTGTCTTCTGATTTAGATAATTCTTTCATTTTAGCAATAGCTAATTGTTGATAAACTTCCAAATAATCATTTTCAACAAATTCGCTTAAATTACTTCTTAAATATTCTCCACCGGGATTTGGTGTTTTAATTTCTATTTTTTCAAAGGAATTTAAGCTGGAATAATCTGAGATTCTTTTATTTGATTCAATTATAATTGTATCATAATCTTGTGAAACTTCTTCAATAATTTCTTTTTCTTGTGAAACTATTTTTTTATTTTCAATTTCCATTAATGTAGTTGCAATACTTTCTTTTGGAAATGATTTTTGAGTTATTAATTCTAAATCTTCATTAAACGCTAAAAATCCCTTAATGCAATAGGTTATATAACATTCCATATTTTCACTCAAAGGCATTTATTAATTTAATACTAAATTTATTGTAACTGATATATTAATATACAGAATTACAAACATTTAATTGATTTAAAAAATATAGTTTAATTGAATATTTTGTGGAATTGGGAGTATGACTAAACCAAACTATAATAAAAAGAAATTTCAAGACCTTAAAGAAACAATTGAGCTAAAAAATGCAGAACTTGATGAACTTAATATGGAATTAGCTAATAAGGATAAAGAAATTAACAAATTTAAAAATTACATTTCTAAACAAAGATATGAAATTAAAACATTAGAACTTAAAATTGACAGTGAAATTAATAATGAAAAGGCAAAATTTAAAGAATTGGATGATCTTCAACAAAAAGTTAAAGAAAAACAGGAAATAATTGATGATAAACAAGATCAAATAAAATACTTAAGAACTTTAATTGATGATTATAAACAGCAGGTTCATGACAATACACAAAATTTAGAAATTCAATTAAGAAAAATTTCAAAAACTTATGAGGGATTGTTAGCTCAAAAAGATTTGATAATTGAAAAACAGGATGAAAACATCAAATCTTTATTAAAATCCAATGAAGAAATTGTTAAATCAAATAAGACTAATGTAATAAGTTTAAAATTACAAAATGATAAGTATAGGGATTTAATTAAGAAATATGAAGAAAAGTTTGATTAAAAATGTATAAATGTTTTATATTACATATTTAATTTATATAATAAAATTTGGTGTAATCATGTTGAGGACAAATGTTTGTGGAGTTGAATTTAAAAACCCTTTAATGTTGGCTGCAGGAGTCATGGGAAGTAATGCTTCTTCTATGAATTGGATTATAAGGTCTGGAGCTGCAGGGGTTGTTTCTAAATCTTTTTCATTAGAACCTAATCCTGGATATGTAAATCCTACAACAGTAGGTGTTGATTGTGGTATTATTAATGCTATTGGTCTTTCAAATCCGGGAGTAGATAATTTTAAAGAAGAACTTAAAAGAATTGATAGGGATGAGGCTGTTTCAATAGCTTCTATTTATGGTGCAACTCCTGAAGAATTTAGTAAATTAGTTTTGGAAATTGAAGATTATGTTGATATGATTGAATTAAATATATCCTGCCCTCATGCTATGGAAGGTTATGGTGCATCTATTGGTCAGGATGCTGATTTAACTTATAAAATAGTTAGTGCTGCTAAAGAAGTGGCTAATAAGCCAATAATTGCTAAATTAACTCCTAATGTCACAGACATTGTTGAAATAGCTAAATCTGCAGAAAATGCTGGGGCTGATGCTTTAACTTTAATTAATTCATTAGGTCCTGGGATGAAAATTAATATTGATGTTGCAAAACCGGTATTGTCAAATAAGTTTGGGGGAATGAGTGGTAAAGCTATAAAACCTATTGCTCTTCGTAATGTCTATACGGTTTATGAAAATGTTGAAATTCCGATTATTGGTGTTGGAGGTATTTCTAACTTTGAAGATGTTGTGGAATTCTTATTTGCTGGAGCAAAAGCAGTTCAAATTGGTACTGCTATTATGGATGAAGGTGTAGATGTATTTAGTAAAATTAACAATGATTTAGAAGAATTTATGAATAAAAAAGATTATGGTTCTATTGATGAAATGGTTGGCCTTGCTCATGAGGAGTTGTAATTTATGAATAATGTTCCACAGATAGTTGAAATTAATGAAATTATTAAAGAAACTCCATCAATTAAAACTTTTATTTTTGATTGGGATATGGATAAATTTGGTGTTCCATCTCCTGGAGAATTTGTGATGGTTTGGAATTTCCATAATGAAAAACCAATGTCTATTTCTTTAATTGATGAAGAAAATTCTAGATTAGCTATTAGTGTTAAAAATGTTGGTGAATTTTCATCTCAACTTCATAATTTGAATGTTGGAGAAAAAATAGGAATTAGAGGTAGCTATGGAAATGGATTTTCAAATGATATCCGTGATAAAAAGATATTAGCTATTGGTGGTGGAGTTGGAATGGCTCCTATTAATGCAATATCTACTAATTTGCTTAAAAAAGGCAATACTGTTGATGTAGTTCCAGCAGCAGTTACAAAAGAGGAATTGCTTTTTGCAGATTCATTAAAGAAATCTGGAGCAAATGTTTTCCCATGTACTGATGATGGAAGTTTTGGATTTGAAGGATTTGCAACAGATTGTACTATAGGTTTACTTGAAGATAGGTCTTATGATTTTGCATTTGTTTGCGGTCCTGAGATAATGATGGCAGGAATTTATAATATTCTGGAAGAGTCTAAAATAAATGCAGAATATTCTTTGGAAAGATATATGAAATGTGCTCTAGGAATATGTGGTCAGTGTTGTGTTGATAATACTGGATGGAGAATTTGCGTAGAAGGTCCTGTTTTCAAAAATGATAAAATAAATAAAATTTCAGAGTTTGGAAAGTATCGTAGAACTGCATCAGGGATAAAACAATAAAATTAATGTGATTCTAATGGAAAAAAATTTGAAAGAATATATATCTCCTCCAGTAATGTTAATCCTATTTTTATTGGTGATTTCAGTAATGATTGTGTCTCCAGTTTTAAATATGGTTATATTAGGAGCTATATTAGCTTATGCAATCCGTCCATTAGCTAGAAAAATAAATCTAAAAATTAAATTCAAATCAATTTCTATTTTTGTAGCAATAATTTTAGTTATGATTCCATTGGTTCTTCTGATTGTATATATTATTTCAGTAATTTCAGGAGTTTTGTCTAATGTATTAATAGTTAATCCAAATGGTTTTAATTTAAATTTAGATACTCTTATTAATCAGTTAGTTAATAGTTTGCCACCTAATATAAGTTCAAATATTGATGTTGTAACACTTAAATCATCTATATTAAATGCTATAAAAGGCATTGGTAGTGTTGTATTGAATTATTTTGTAAGTTTAGCAGGTAAACTTTTTTCAATTTCAGTAGATTTGTTTATATTGTTTGCATCAATATATTACTTTATTAGAGATGGAGGTAATTGTTATAAATTTGTTGAGTCATTTATTCCTGAAAGCAGTAAAGATTTCTTCACACGAACTGTGGAGTCTGTTAAAGATGTTTTAAAAAGCATATTTTATGGACATTTTTTAACATCTTTGATAATTGGTATTATTGGGGCTATTGGATATTCATTATTAGGATATCCTCAGGGAGTGTTTTTAGGAGTACTTACAGGTATTTTTCAATTAATTCCTGTATTTGGACCTTGGCCGATTTATTGGACATTAGCTATTGTGGATTTAATTTCTGGAAATTATGTTAGGGTTGTAATTGTTCTTTTATTTGGATTTTTCCTTAGTTTAAGTGATATGTATATCAGACCGGCATTATCAAGTCATTATGCAGATATCCATCCTTTAATTTTACTTATAGGATTTTTAGCAGGTCCTTTAGTTTATGGGATTGTAGGATTTATTTTAGGTCCGTTAATATTGGGAATAACTTATGCTGTTTTAGATAATTTTAGAATAGAACTTAATAAGAATAAAGAGGATTAAATATGGAAAAAAATGTTGTTATTTTGGATATTGATTATGTTATGTATGAAGATAAATCTATAATTCGTTTATTTTCAAAGGAAGGAGATAAAAACATTGTTTTGTTAGATGACACTTTTGAACCATATTTATATGTTATTCCTGAAAATGACTTTGAAGAATGTCAAAAACAAATCTTGGATAATTTAGAGGATGTTAAAATCCAAAAAGTTATTAAAAAAGATTTCCAAATAGAAAAAACTTTCTTGAAATTAACTTTTTTAAATCCTCAGGATTTAGCTAAAAATAGGGATAATTTGAGTGATTTAGATCAGGTGGCACATATAAGGGAATATGATATTCCATTTTATAGAAGATATTTAATTGATCGTAATGTTGTTCCAATGACTGAAGTTAAAGCTTGCGGTGAAAAAATTGATTCTTTTTTAAATTTGGATTCTAAAAAACATGATTTGGAAATTATTAAACTTAATAAACCTCTTGAATGTATAAGGGATGATTTACAGGATTTTAGGATTTTAAGTTTTGATTTGGAAGTTAGAAACCCTCATGGTATGCCTAACTCAGAAGTTGATGAAATAATCATGATTGGTGTGGCTAGTAATTTTGGAATAAATCAAGTTATTTCAACTAAAACAAATTCTAAGGATAGGGATGATTTTGTTAATCAGGTAAGTTCTGAAAAGGAGATGATTGAAACATTTATTGATGTTGTTAAGAAAAACAATGTGGATATTATTGTAGGATATAATTCAGATAACTTTGATTTCCCTTATCTTAAAGATAGAGCTAAAGTTTATGGATTGGATTTGGATTTGGGAATGGATGATTCTAATATTAAGTTTATTAGAAGGGGTTATGCTAATTCTGCTTCATTTAAAGGTTTAATTCATGTTGATTTATATCTTGTTATGAGAAGATACATGACTTTAGAGAGATACACCTTAGAACGAGTTTATTATGAATTGTTTGGTGAAGAAAAGATTGATGTTCCTGGAGAGCATATTTGGGAATATTGGGATAGTGATTCAACACAATTAGATGATTTGTTTGATTATTCATTAGATGATGTGATTGCCACATTAAAAATTGCTCAACAAACACTTCCACTTAACTTAGAACTTACTCGTATTGTAGGACAACCTCTTTTTGACTTAAGTCGTATGGCTACAGGTCAACAAGCTGAATGGTTTTTAGTTAAAGAAGCATATTTTGATAATGAAGTTGTACCAAATAAGCCTGGAGGATCAAACTTTGCAATTAGAGCAGCTGAAGAAGATAATGAGGGGGGTTATGTTAAAGAACCTGAAATAGGTCTTCATGAAAATTTAGTCCAATTTGATTTTAGAAGTCTATATCCTAGTATAATTATTTCAAAAAATATTTCTCCAGATGTATTGGTTATTGGTGAGGTTGAAAATAGGGAAGAGTATAATATTTCTCCTGAACATGATTTGAAATTTAAAAAATCACCAAAAGGATTTATCCCATCAGTTATATCTAAAATTCTTGCTGAAAGATTTAAGATTAAAAGAGCTATGAAAGCATCTGTGGATCCAACTGAAAAAAAGACTTTAGATGTACAACAACAGGCTATAAAACGATTAGCTAATACTATGTATGGTATTTATGGTTTTCCAAGATTTAGATGGTATTCTTATGAATGTGCAAAAGCTATTACATCTTGGGGTAGGCAATATATTAAAAAAGCCATGAAAAAAGCAGAAGATTATGGTTTTTATGCTATATATGCGGATACTGATGGTTTTTATGCTAAATATAAAAAGAAGGAAGAATAAATTTATTCTTCTAAATATGAATTGAAATCAATGTCTAGATTGTCACAGATTTCTTTTAATTGTTCGTATAATTTTTCATCAATTTCCATTCCATTAGCTTCAGCGTTAGCTATTTTTTTAACTTCTAAATCTCCTGGAAGGGAAACATTTTCTCCTGCAGCTCTAGCTTGAGAACAGAAATCTTCAGTTTTTGCTTTGAAGTCTTCCATTGAACCAAATTTGCTTGGGTCAATAGCTATGTATAAATCACCTTTGGTACAGTCTTTTGTTGGTGAAGCAGTACCTGTAACTCCTTTTCCATATCCTGCATTTACTAAAGGTCCAGTTAATATTTCAATCATAAATGCTAAAGCATATCCTTTAAATCCACCAAATGCTAAAATGGATCCTTCAAGTGCTTCATCAGGGTCAGTTGTTGGGTTTCCATCTTTATCTAATGCCCAACCTTCAGGTAATTCTAATCCTTTTCTTTTAGATTCTAATATTTTTCCACGAGCAGTTACTGAAGTAGCCATATCTACAGAGATGTATGAATCACTTGGAATACCAATAGCTATTGGGTTAGTTCCAATAAGAGCTTCACTTGCACCAAATGGAGCAATAGCAGGGTCAGTGTTTGCAATTACAGTTCCTATAACTCCATTTTTAATAGCAATATCTGAATAAAATCCAGTTACTCCAAAATGATTTGAATTATGGACACCAACACAACCAATACCTACTTCTTTAGCTTTTTGCACTGCTAAATTCATAGCTTTATATGCAACAGCTTGTCCAAATCCACTATTACCATTTATTAATGCAATAGCTGGAGTTTCTTTTTCAATAGTTATATTATCTTTTAAGTTTATAGTTCCTGATTCAATACTAATTATGTATTGTGGGAATCTACCAAGTCCATGTGAGGTAAATCCTTTTAAATCTGCATCAATTGTAGCTTCTGCTACTAATTGACTATCTTCTTCACTTGCCCCTAATTTTTTCAATATCTCTTTTACAAGAGCTATTTCATTATCTTTCATTATTTTCATTTCTTTTCACTCTCCTTTCTAGTTATTGAATCAGTATGTAACTTCGCTACCTTCAAAAGTTTTAACTGTAATTTTTTCATCATCTGTGACTTCTCCGATGATTTGGCAGTTACAGTATTCTTTTAAGGTGTTTATTATTTTTTCAGCTTCATCTTTATTAGTAATTACAACAAAACCAATTCCCATATTGAAAACTTTATACATTTCTTCAAGAGGAACATTTTGTTGATATATAAGTTTGAATATTTCAGGAGTCTCTGGAAGATTATTTATATTGTATCCAACACCTTTTTTCAAACGTCTAAGATTAGTAAAGCCTCCACCAGTTATATGTGCTAATCCATGGATTTCATATTCTTTATTAAATAATGCAACAATAGGTTTAACATATAATTCAGTTGGTCTTAATAATTCTTCTCCAATTGTAGTATTGCAGTTAGGCATTTTGTCATCAATTGAAAATCCAGCATCATCAAATAATGCTTTTCTAGCTAAACTATATCCATTTGAATGAATACCATTACTTTCAATACCTATTAAAACATCTCCTGCTTCGATATTTTCGCCAGTAATGATTTTATCAATATCTACAAAACCAATTCCAGTTCCTGCTAAATCAAAATCTTTTATTATTCCTGGAAGTGATGCAGTTTCTCCACCAATTATTGAAATTTTAGATTCTTTTGCTCCTGTTACAAGACCTTCAGCTATTTTTTCAGCTCTTTCGGGGTCTGGATGTTCTACTGCAAGATAATCTACTAATGCTATTGGTTCTGCACCAACACAAAGAATATCATTTACAACCATAGCTATGCAGTCTATACCGACAGTATCGTATTTATTCATCATTTCAGCAATTAATATTTTACTACCTACTCCATCAGTACTCATTGCAATAGCTTTGTCACCTAATTTAACTAATGCAGCATAATGACCGCTATCAGTTATTATATCTCTATATTCTAATGTTGATTTAAGTTTTGATGCGAGTTTTGAAACAGTAACTGCTTCAAGATCAATATCAACACCAGATTCTGAATAAGTAACCATTTTTTTAACACCTAGTGGTATTTTTATTTTTTTAAATCAATAAAAATATTAAATTATATTATTATATTTATTTCAATTAGTATTTATTTTTAGTGTATTCTTACACTATCTAAATTTATAGGACTTTTAGTTTCAATTTTATAACTTCTATGTATTGATGAAGCCAAGTCTGTTGTTTTATAAGGATCTCCATGACAAGTAATAACTTTATCAGGTCTTGGATTAAGTCTTTTTACATAATCCATTAATTGGCGTCTATTAGAGTGTCCACTGAATCCATTAATGGTTTTAATTTCCATCTTGACATTAAATACTTTTGTTTTATTATCTTCTTCAAGAGGTACTTCTTTCCATCCTTTTTGGATTCTTCTACCTAATGATCCTTCTGATTGATATCCTACAAAGATTAATGTGTTTCTATCATCTTCACATAACCATTTGAAGTATTCTACTGAATTACCTCCAGTTAACATACCTGAGGTTGATAAAATAATCGCAGGACTATTACTTTCAACAATATCTTTTCTTTGATCCAGATTTTGAACTTTATTAAACATATCTGAGATAAATGGATTCCTGCCCATGTGGAATATTTGGTCTCTTAAATCTTTACTTAAATATTCTGGTCTTGCAGTATGAATAGCTGTAGCTTCCCAAATCATTCCATCAATGTAAATTGGGACTTCTTCAATCATTCCATGTCTCATATATTCTTCAAGTACTACCATAAGTTCCTGCGCTCTTCCTACAGCAAATACAGGTACTAAAACTTTTCCACCACGTTTTAAAGTTTTGTAGATGGTTTTCATCATTTCTTTTTCTGCAGAATTTCTTGAAGGTTGTATGTCTTCACGACCTCCATAAGTACTTTCCATAATTACTGTTTCAGCACGTGGGAATCTGAATGTTGCAGGTTCAAGTAATCTGCTTCTTTCATATTTGAAATCTCCAGTATAAACTAAATTATGAGCTCCGTCACCAATATGCATATGTGAAATAGCTGAACCTAAGATATGTCCTGCATTATGTAATGTTAATCTAATGTCTGGAGAAATATCAGTTACTTCACCATAATCTAAAGTTATAGTATGTTTAATAGCTTTTTGCACATGTTTTACATTAAATGGTAGTGGATTTCCTTCTCTGTGAGCTATGTCAAGATGATCTAACTGTAAAAGTGTTGTTAAATCTCTTGTTGGAGTAGTACAATAAATAGGCCCTTCATATCCATAATGGTAAAGGTAAGGTACGAATCCACAATGGTCTAAGTGAGCATGAGAAATAATAACTGCATCTAATTCTTCAATTGAAAATTCTGGCACATTCAAATAAGGAAATGCATTTTTATTATCTGATGCAGCCACGTTAACACCACAATCTAATAATACTCTACTGTTTGGTGTTTGTAAAAGCATAGATGAACGTCCAACTTCTTTAAAACCACCCATAGATGTTACTCTAGCCCAATCATTTGGATGTTTGGTTCCTTGGTGGATTTGTTTACCAAGACGTTGTAACATTTTTTTCCTGTCTTTACTGCTGCTTTTTAAGGTTGTTCTAATTTTTCCAATCACATCTGAACTTATTGGTGGTGTTCTTAAAATTTTAGGTGCCCATCCAGTATTTTTAACAATTTCTCTAGATGTTACACCATATTTTCCAATAACAAGCCCAGGTTTTTTTGCAGTTATAACTACTTCACAAGTTACTGTGTCAAAGTAGATGTCAGTAATTTCTGCTCCTTCTGGAACTATTTCATGAACTTTTTTAATAGTTTCTTCTGGAGCTAATAATGCACTTTTATCTGATCTAATAATAATTCTTTTTCTAAGTTCTTTAGCTAATGATCGTATAAGATCCCCATTGTCAGTTATGATTTCTGGGTTTTTAGTGTAAAGTACCACTTCAGGTCCTTCAAACTCTACTTTAGCAACCTGTGCATTTTTTGGTAACTTTTGCATTATTTCTTTTTTGATATCTTCTAAAATCTCTGAAGTCATATAATCCCTTCAAAAAAAAGTATTGTGTAAATATAGTTTATGAAAAAGCTTGATGCTATAATTAGTTTAAACTTCATAAACTATTTACACATTTATATAAAAAGTAGTTAGTTATGAAAAATAGTTTCTATATCTTTGCTACAATATCATTAACCTTTTCATTATCTAACATTTCAAAGCCGTCTTCTGTTACTTTAGCTACTAAGTATCCATTTCCTGAAAATGTATCACGTTCGCTAGCAGCTTTGATAGCTCTTATAGCTATTTCTAATCCTTCGTCAGTTGTAATTTCTTCATGGTATCTGTCTTCGAGAACACCATATGCTACAATAGAACCTGATCCTGTGGATATGTATGTATCTTTAATCATACCTCCTGCTGGGTCAAGAGAATATAATGAAGGTTTATCTCCATCCATTCCTCCAAGTAATGTTTGAACATACATTGGACCTGAACGTAAAATGTTTGCAGTTACTGATGCAGCAGCTTTAACACTCATATTATCATTATTTCTCATTTGATAAAGTGAAACTTCTGCTTCAATTATTTTCATTAAATTTTGAGCATCTCCAACACTACCAGCAATGGTTGTTACGATATGATCATTTATTTTAAATATTTTTTCAGCGACTTTGTGAGCTACAAGGTTTCCCATACTAGCTCTCCTTTCGCTAGCGAATACAACACCATCTTTACAGGTTATTCCTACAGTTGTTGTACCTTCTAATATTTTATCATCCATGTTAAACACCTCATGTAAGTATTTAAAATATTTGTATTTTTCAACTATATTGTAGGTTATACATAAAATTTATTATATAAACATGTAATTTTCTATATTAATATTTATAAAATCAGAATCAATTAATTAGTATAAACTAACTAATATTACATTATGTATTTACATATATAAAGTTTTCTTTTTAAGATACTTTAATGGAGTTTTGTTAATGAAATGGAAAAAGATAGGGGACATTTTAATATTGGATAACAAATTTGATGTACAATCTAATATGAATCTAGATGAAATTGCAAATAAACACAATGTTAAAACTATTATGAAAGTTGATCATATTTATGGTACAAAAAGAGAACCTGTCATTAAATTATTATATGGTACAGAAACTGAAACAATTAATAAAGAGAATAATTGTCTTTTTAAATTAGATTTAAAAAAAGTCATGTGGTCTAAAGGAAATAATAATGAAAGAATAAGAATTGCTCGACTTGTTGAAGATAACGAAACAATAATTGATATGTTTGCCGGAATTGGTTATTTTTCAATTCCTATTGGAGTTCATAGTAATGCAAAACAGATTTATTCCATGGAAATAAACCCTAATTCATTTTATTATTTAAATGAAAATATTAAATTAAATAAAATAAAAAATATAACTCCTTTACTTGGAGATTGTAAAGGTTTAACTCCTAATTATAAAGCAGATAGAATTATCATGGGCTATGTGAAAACAACACATCATTATTTAAAAATAGCTGTAGATAGTTTAAATAAAGGAGGAATTATTCATTATCATGAAACAGTCCCTGAAAAATTAATGGATGTTCGTCCGATAAATAGAATTCGTGAAGCATCTGAAAATCGTGATGTAGAATTTTTAAAATTAAATACGGTTAAGAAATACTCTCCTGGAGTATTTCATGTAGTGTGTGATGCTAGGATAAATTAGATATTCTTTCAAGTAGAAGTTCATTTAACCATGTTTCATTAATATATTTTTCATAAACACATAATCTTTCAGTTAATCTGAATCCCGCATCATTAGTTAATCTTTTTAGTTCATCTAATGTTGGCCAAGGAGATGTTGGATTTACATAATCTGGACTCACTGGAGAAACACCACCCCAGTCATCTGCACCACATAATAAGAATATCTGTGCAGTGTCACGATTTAGATTAGGTGGAACTTGAATACTAACATCTGTATTTTTAAATAATAATTTTCCAGCTATTACAGTTCTAACCATATCTAAAAATGTTGGTTCTATCCAATTTTCCATTTCAATTCCAGGACTACTTGTAAAATTTTGAATAATTACTTCCTGGATGTGACCATATGTATCATACAGTTTTTTAATTGCTATTAAAGAATCAGCTATTTCTTCTTTTGTTTCACCGATTCCAATTAAAATCCCTGTTGTGTATGGTATTTTAAGTTTCCCTGCATTAGCTATTGTTTCTAATCTGATTTTAGGATTTTTACCTGGACTTTTATTATGTGCTATTGTAGTCATTAATCGTTCAGAACTACTTTCGAGCATCATTCCCATTGAAGCATTTACTTCTTTTAACTTTTTTAGATTATCATAACTAAAATTACCACCATTAGTGTGGGGAAGTAGTTTTGTTTCATCCAAAGTCATTTTACAAATATCAAAAACATAATCAATCATGTTTTCATAACCATACTGGGATAATTTTTCTTTTACTGATTCCTCTTCATCAGCATCTTCTCCAAATGTAAATAAAGCTTCACTACACCCATATTTTTCAGCTTCCTTTAAACTAGCTAATATTTCTTTTTTTGTTTTTAAGATAATTGCACTAGAATCATTTGGACTTTTTTTAAAATTACAATATCCGCAGTCATTTTTACAAATTTCAGTTAATGGTATGAAAACATTTTTAGAATATGTAATAATATTATTCTCCCGATATTTTGAAGTTTCTTTCATAAATTCAATTATTTCACTATCTGTTGAATTTAATATCTTGAGAATTTTTTCTTTTGTTTGCATGGTTTATTCTTCTTTTTCTGAGACAGTTACTTCAACGTATAATGGTGGGAATCCATGTTTATCTTCCCAAATTGCGATTACAACATAACAACAAGGTATTTCAAAGGCTTTATATTCAATTACAAGTCCCATAGCTTCAAGTTCTTCACGCATTCTTTCTAAGCCATGTTTATCTATATTGTTTGTTTGACCTTCACTCTTTTGTATGTTTTTATCTCCAATTTGTAGAATTTCAGAAATCTTTTTTGAATGAGGTTCAATTTCCTGACCATTTATTTTAACTCCAATTTCATCAAGTTTGGAACTTAATTCATCAATAGGTAGTGTTTTTCTTGATCTGCCTCTTACGATTAATATTCTTTTATTGTCAATAGCAGGTCTTGATCCTTTAAAAGCATCAAAAAATCCCATTACTTCTCCTGCGATTTCATAGAATTTTTGCATTAAATCATATCCTTAATTCTTCTTTTAATTCGCCCATTGTTGTTACTTTTTCTGCAAAAGCATTGTGTCTATGGATACTTTCATGATTTTCTTGACGTGAAGTAATTAAAGTGTCTTCTGGGAAGTCAGAATACTTTTTAGCTATTTTTTTCATCATGTTTCTTACACAGTCTTCAACAAAAACAGGTTTTTCATGTGCATTTAAAACTGTAGCATTTTCATCAGGTCTTTTTAATAATTCACAAACTGGAGAACTCATAGATTCTTCAATTATTTGAATTATATCTTCTCCTTTAACTTCTCTACCTTCTGGAACTTCAATTAATAATGTTCCAACACCTCTTTGGTTGTGTGATGCGAAAGTTACAGTATCTAATACTTTTTGAGTAGTTTCTTCATCTAAGAATTCTAATAATTTATTTTTGTTGGATTCTTTTACAGATTCTTGTGCACATGGACAGACAGTCATTCCAATAACTTCTGCACCGATACTTTTCCTAATTTTGATTTCACCATTTTCTCTATAACCAATAGCTTTAGCTTTAAGTTTAGCCATTTCTTGTGTTTTATTTTTAGTTACTGGTGATTCTCTCATAAACATGTAATCAGTAGTCATTGATATTTCAACACGTTTAGCATATTCGTGTTTAGACATCATTTTACTTACTATTTTAGCACATAATGTTTCTACTTCTACTGAGCTGTCTTTAGCTACTTCTTCTAGTACTTCACTGATAGCTTCAGGATTTCTAGACATGTGCACTCCTTTTTGATCATTTGGTAAGTCTACAAATGCATCAAATGTAGGTACTAAAATTATAGGTCTTTTGTTATTTCTTTCGAGTTGCAATAATTTTTTAACTCCAGTTACTCCTACTCTTGTTAATTTAATAGGTATACTAGGAGTATCATCTTGGGTGTCAGGTAAACAAACTGCCATTTAATAACCTCTAATAATTATTTTGTAATATTATGTTTTTTGAAACTTATATATTTTAAGCTTATTTTTTGGCAATTTTTTAAGTAAAAATAGGTTATTTGGTTTGTATGTATGATAGATTAATGTTAAAAGAATATATGTGATGGTTTGGTTTTATAAGTTAATTACATGTTTTATAAAATATTTGAAGATCCCATATCTTCTTTTATAACATCTAATACTGTTTGGGTGTATGTTCTTTCTATATTTGGGTCTTTAACTAGGTCTTTAATAAAAATATTTAATTCATTTGTATCTCTGAATTTAGCTACTAAAAATGCATCATATTCTCCAGTTACATCATAAATTCCTACTATATTTTTATTGTGGTAAATTTTTTCTTCCCAGCTTTTGAGTTTTCCACCTCTAACTCGTACACCAATAATAGTTGTAAGTACATATCCTAATATTTCATGGTCAATTATCGGTGAAAATTTTTTAATCACACCAGTTTTAACCATTTTATCAATACGATTGTGGACAGTTCCAACAGAAACATCCAAACTACGTGATATTTGTCTGTAGGATGTTCTAACATCTTCATTGATTATTTTTAAAATGTTGACATCAGTGTCATCCAGTTGGATAAAATTATTTGTATTAGCCATATTCATAACCTCTCTGTAATCATAATACTTGTTAAATAATAAACAAGAATATGTTTATGTTTAATTGTTATGTGTTTATATTATATAAATTATTCGTACATTTTTTAGAATTTTTAATATTATTTTAAATGTAGTTCTAAAAAATTGATTTTATTTTATATATTATTTTTCATGAATCTTTGAATATTATTCGGATACATATATGTTTCAATCATGGTTATTAAGTTAGTAACCTATTGGTGTTGCACTAAATAATATATATTAATTTATTTTATTATCTGAATAATATTGGTATTAAAAATAGTTTTCCTAATTAATATTATAATTATATTATATTTTGTTTGAAAAAATAAATATTAATGAATTTATATTCATTTAATATTTTTTATAAATTTTGGATGATATTTAATTTTTTCACTATTTGGGTAATTTGAATATTTGTTTAATTTGAAGAAGATAATTTGGTTATTACTTCTTTGAGCTTGTTTATTGATGCATCGGTTTTTATCCCTAATGGATTAAAATGGGTTTTTGTAGCTCCAATACCTTCTTTTTCAAGATTATCAAATACTAAATCAAGTTTCGGTGCACTAATTTTCAATGATTTACAAATTTTATGAACATCATAAAATGTAGCAGGGCTGTTTGATTCATCACGACATGCAGTTAATAGTTTTAATAATTCATTTTTTGTGTTTAATGTTTTATTTTCTGATTCTTCAATCATTTTAGATATAAATTCTTCGTTTTGAATTGGACCCAGCCATAATGGGCCTGCTTGAATCAATTTTTCACCACATTCTGGACAAATATTTGGTGTAGATGTAGCTAATCCTTTGTTTTGTTCTCTGTATAAACAATGTTTACAATGGCTGATATATCCGATATTTTTTAAACATTCATCACTTTTTTTAGAACCTTTTTTAATTTCTATATATAAACGCATATAATGTTCAGTACTGTGGGATAATTTAACTTCTATAGATTTACTATATTTAGCTAATGTAAGTGCAACAAATCCTGCTAATATCCGAATACCTGTTTCATGACAGTATTCACTTTTGTAAGGTTTTGAATTATATTTTCGGATGCATGGTTCTTTGTATGTTCCACATAATGCAGAGGTATCAGTAGCAGTGACACATAACAATGAATTTCTACGTAAACAGTACCCTGCAGAATCTAAAAATGGTGAAGGAGTTCCAAATGGATCAATATCTATAACATCAAATTCTCCCCGATGCATTCTTAAGAACATACTTGCATCATGTTGAAATATTTCAATATCATTTAAATTATTTAATTTAACATTATGTCTTTCATATTCATTTGCAGTTTCACTAATGTCATTTATAAATACTTGATCCACGCCGTTAATTTCATTTTTATAACGAACACCGCGTATTCCACTACCTCCAAATAAATCACAAATATTTATATCTCTATTTTCTTGTTTTTGAAAGGTCTGTAGTGCTAAAATAGAAATATCTCTATTTAATTCCATATGAGGGTTATAAAAAACAGGTGCTTCAGATGAAATTTTATCAAATTCAGGAAATTGAATTTTTGTTAATCCCTCTTTAACTGTTTTAATATTATATTCATCCATAATTTATCACTTTTTAAAATAATCAAGTAATATTTTAAATATTATTAGATTTAAATATTATTGTAAGTTTAAATTAATCTATTTTTATAGAATTTGGTGATAAAATGGCGGATATTAAAGTTCCAATTGCAAAACCAATAATTGGAGATGAAGAAATTAAAAATGTTGTAGAAGTTTTAAAATCTGGTATGATTGCTCAAGGTCCAAAAGTAGCTGAATTTGAAGAAAAATTTGCTGCTTGGATTGGAACTAAATATGCAATTGCAACTAATTCTGGAACTTCTGCATTACATGTAGCTTTACTTGCAGCAGGAATTGGTAAGGGTGATGAAGTAATTACTACTCCATTTACATTTATTGCTACTGGAAATTCAATTGTTTACACAGGAGCGACTCCTGTTTTTGCAGATATTGATTTAAAAACATATACTATTGATCCAGATAGTATTGAAGCATTAATTACTGATAAAACAAAAGCTATTTTACCAGTTCAATTGTATGGTCAATCTGCAGACATGGACAAAATTAATGAAATTGCCAAAAAACACGACTTAAAAGTCATTGAAGATGCAGCACAAGCTCATGGAGCAATGTATAAAGGTAAAAATGTAGGTTCATTAGGAGATGCAGGATGTTTTAGTTTTTATCCTACTAAAAACATGACTACTAGTGAAGGAGGAATTATAACTACTGATGATGAGGAATTAGCTAAAAGAGCACGGATGTTTAGAGCTCATGGATCCAGTATAAAATACACTCATGATGAAATTGGTTATAACTTTAGAATGACTGATATTTCTGCAGCTATAGGTCTTGCACAATTAAATGTCATTGATGGATTTAATGATAAAAGAATAGCAAATGCAAAATATTTAAATGAAGGTTTAAAAGATGTTGATGGTGTAATTACTCCATATTCTACTGATGATTTGAAACATGTCTATCATCAATACACTATTCTTATTGAAAAAGGAAAAAGAGATGATTGGGTTAAATTTTTAAATGAAAAAGGAATTGGAACTGGTGTTCATTATCCTATTCCATTATATGATCAACCAATTTATGAAAAATTAGGATTTGAAGGAAGCGCTCCAAATGCAGAGCTTGCAGCAAATCATGTAATTTCATTGCCAGTACATCCTTCATTAACACAAAAAGATTTAGATTTAGTTATCGAAGCTGTTAAAAAAGCTAGTGATAGCTTTAATTAATCTTTTTTTTATTTTAACATTTTATTTACAGTATCAACTTTAGCATCTAAAGTTCTATTTTCTAAATCACGTCTATCATCAACTTTAATCACAGTATAAACTCTACCAATTCCAGTTTTAAATACTGCTTCTTGAGCATTAGCTATTGCTTCATATAATTCTTTAAGATTTTGAGCTTCTATTTGAGTTCCCATTCCAGTTAATTGATAATTAAGTCCGGAATCTTTAATAGCTTGAACTGCTGCAGTAACATACTCTTTACATTCTGTATCTTTAGTTCCAACAGGTAATATTGCGAAATCTGCTGTTATCATTTTTAATTCACCTAGTAAAATTATTTATTTATCTTATTATAAATTTATTTAGTAATGGTTCAATTAAACAAAAAAGAATTTAATGAAAAAATATTTACAAGAATTAATAATTTAATTAAGGATTATAATTTAATAGAAGAACATGAATTAATAGCTGTTGCATTATCTGGTGGTAAAGATAGTGTTTTAACATTACATGCTTTAAAAAATTATCAGGATTATTTAGATTTTGATTTAATAGCTATTAGTGTTGATGAGGGTATTGAAGGTTATCGTCAACATGGTATTGATGCAGCTATTGATAATGCGGAAAAATTGGATATTAAATTAATTCAAAAATCATTTAAAGATGAAGAAGGTTTTACTTTAGATGATGTTTATAGTGGTTTTAAAAGTGCATGTATTCCATGTGGAGTTTTTAGAAGGAATATTTTAAATAAAACTGCTTTTGAATGTGGAGCAAAGAAGATAGCTACTGGACATAATCTTGATGATGAAATTCAATCTTTTTTAATGAGTTTTGCCCGTGGTGATTTAATTAAATTTTCAAAATTTGGACCTCAACTTGATGTTATTCATCCTAAGTTAATTCCACGTATCAAACCGTTATGGAATACTCCAGAAAAAGAAGTTGGAACTTGGGCAGTTTTAAATGATATTAATATTCATTTAGATGAATGTCCTTATTCTCATTTGTCTTTAAGAGCTAAAATAAAAGAATTTTTAAATAATAATGAGGATATTTATCCTGGAATAAAAAATAATATTATGGAATCATTTCAAAAGATTTTAACTTTTGAAAGTGATATTCCAAGTAATTTAAATGAATGTAAGTTATGTGGTGAACCTACATCTTCAGATATATGTAAAGCCTGTGAATTAAAAAAATTAATTTCTAATAATCACAAAAGCCATATATAATATGAATAATCCAATTAAGATTATTCCTTCTTTTCTATCAAATTTATTTTGACTTTTACCAAATATGAAACATAAAATTGTAATGAATATCATTAAAGCTAAGTCGATAATCATATTTGAACTTACGGTAATTGGATTTATAGCACTGCTTAAACCTAGCACAAATAAAATATTAAAAATATTTGATCCGATTACATTTCCAATAACTAACTGATTTTCATTTCTTTTTAAAGCGGTTAATGAAGTTACAAGTTCAGGTAATGATGTTCCAATAGCTACAATTGTTAATCCTACTAATGTTTCACTCATTCCACAAGCTATTGCTAAATATGATGATGAATTAACAACTAATTGAGCACCAAGAATAATTGCAATAAGTCCTATGATGACATAGAGAATACTTTTTCCAATACCAAATTTAGGTTTTTCAACAAAGTCTGCTCCTTTTGATTTTTTAGAGGTATATACTAAATGTGCTGTATAGATTATTATAAGGATTAATAATATGATTCCTTCAATTCTTGTTAAATCCCAGTTTAATAATATGAATCCTACTAATAATAAAGTGATAATTAATAAGAATGGAATATCTTTTTTAAGTACATTTTCTCCAAGTTTTAATTCTTTAAGTAGTGCACATATACCTATAATTCCTAAAATATTAAAAATATTACTTCCAACTACATTACTGACTGCTAATGCATTACTTCCTTGTAGAGATGCAGATATGGATACTGCAGCTTCTGGTGCACTTGTACCAAAAGCTACAATAGTTAATCCAACAACTAATGTTGGAATTTTTAAAATAGTTGCTATATTACTGGATCCACTTACAAAGACATCTGATCCTTTTATTAAAATTCCAAATCCAACTACAAGTAAAATAATTTGAATTAATAACTCAATCATTCTTCCACCTCTTCGGATGTTTCTTCTTGAGGACCTAAATCAGTTACAAGAACTTTATCAATTTGATGTCCATCAATGTCTAATATTTCAAAGTTAAATCTATCCCATTCAAACTCTTCATTTTCTTCAGGGATTTTACCACTTAAACTTAAGATAAATCCAGCTAATGTTGTGTATTGATCTTCTTTTTCATCTGGAAACTCTTTTTCATAATCAAAGAGTTCTTTAAATTTATCAATTTGGAATCTTCCATCAATTAACCAACTACCGTCTATTCTTTGTGTAGCTAATGGGTCATCTGTTTCGTCTATACCTGGAATATCTCCAACAATTCCTTCAAGTAAATCATTTAAAGTTATTAAACCTTCAACACTACCAAATTCATCAACAGCAAGTGCCATGTGAACATACTCTTGATTTTCTTTAAATTCTTTCAATAATTCTAATGTTTCAAGATTTTCAGAAACGACTAAAGGTTTTTTAATAATTGTGTTTATATCAAATTCATCTTCACTAAATAAAAGTGAAAGAATATCTTTTGCTTGAACTACTCCAATAAAATCATCTAATTCTCCGTTAGATATTGGGAAAATGGATCTTTTACTTTCCATGATTTTAATTTCATTAACTCTTCTATCATCTTCTAAATCCACCCAAATAATTTCATTTCTAGGGGTCATTATACTTTCGACTTTTTTATCATCAAGCTTGAATACTCTTTTAATAATGTCTTCTTCTTCTTTTTCAATAGTCCCGTCTTCTCTTCCTTCTTCAATTAATAATTCAATTTCTTCCTCAGTTACTATTGATTCAGATGAACTTTTCATACCTATAGTCCATAAAACGAAATCAGTTGATTTAGCAAGAATTATACTAATAGGTTTACAAACTTTTGATAAAATAACCATGCTTTTAGCTAATTTTAAAGAAACTTTTTCAGGGTTATTTAATGCAATAACTTTTGGTACAATTTCCCCAATTACTAAAGTTAAATATGTTGTAATAATAACAACAACCAAAATACTTATTGTGGAACTGTATGGTACATAAGGTCCAATTAATTGGGATAATGGTTCAGCTAATGTAGCTCCTCCATATGCACCAGTTAAAATACCTATGAGTGTAATACCAATTTGTACAGTGGATAAAAATTGATTTGGATCTTCTGCGAAGTCTATGATTATTTGAGCACTTTTATGCCCTTCATTTAATAATTTTTCTAATTTTGCTTTCTTTGTCGAAACAACGGCTAATTCAGCCATTGATAAAATCCCTGTAAGGATAATTAATATGATTATTAATACTATTTCAAATATTACGTTAGCCATTTTTGAACAGACCTTTTGTTGAAATTATAATTCACTAGCTCGTTGAAAACCAGTGTTTCCATATATTTCGTCTTGCATTTCTTGAACTGCTAATGATGCTTCTTCACGAGTTTCTACTTTCTTAAATATTCTGCGTTGTTTTACTTTGAGAGTTTTTCCACAAACACATTTACGAGTAGCTACTCCTTCTTTGGTATATAATACTCTTCCACAGTCACATCGAAATATGAAATACATAGTAATTAATTCCATTTTTTTTATTTAATAATTATGTAAGTATACTTTAATAAAAATTATTATTTTTTTATCCACCAAATATTTTCATAAATAATGGAATAAATACTTGTGATGGCAATATAACGAGTGTAGCTATACTAACACCTAAATTAGTTCCAACTACTACAAGTAAAATTCTAACTATATTGTTGTGCCATAATTCTTTTAAACTTTTGACTTTGCTAAGATTAGCTATGTCTCTTTTTCTAACTTTTCTATATTTTGCTTCAACTAGTCCTGAAAACCATCCTGCAGCAAGTAATGGGTGGATTATAGTTAATGGAGCTACTACTCCTCCAACAATAGCTGATTGAATTTTTGATCCAGAAAGAATTGAACCAATAAATCCCATTATCATACTTATAACAATGAATTCGTAGATGTTCCAGGTTATATTAATCCCACTAATGTAGGCCAGAAAAAATATCACAACAAATAATATTGGAATTAAAGCAAGAATAACTTTAAACCATGGAATTCCATTTTTCTCTTTAACTACTTCTAATTTTCTTAAAGGTGGAATTGTTTCAGGATTATCGAGGTATCTGTTAATTCCTGGTTTATGTCCTGCACCTACAACAGCTATTACATGGTCTTGAGGTATTCTTAAAATATTTCCTGCAAGATATGCATCTCTTTCTTTTACAAGAACTTCATATACTTTTGGAGATTCCTCTTTAAAGAATTCCATTACTTCATCAAGATTTTCAGGATTTTTTAATTCTTCGATATCAATTTCCGCTTCTTCATTACTTGAAAAAATAGATGTAAGTAAACTAAATGCAAATTTAAGTTTTTCTACAAATCCCATTTTATTAAGTGCTCTTTGTAATGTTGTGTTTATATCTCTGTCAATTAATGCAATAGGGATTTCTAAATCTTCAGCAGCTTCAATTGCACCTATCATTTCTGATCCGGGTTTTACATCAACATCTTCTCCAATTTTAGATTGGAAATATGAAAGAATTGTAGTAGCTAAAAATAATCCTACTTTCTCTTCTTTAATAATTTTTGAAACAGAAATAGTGTCATCTTCTTCAATACCCATCATTTCATTTTTCAATCGAGTATATCGACCTCTATCTAATTCAATAGCCACTACTTCTGGATGTTGCTCATAAATTGTATTTTTAACTTCTTCTACACTATTTGCAGATACATGAGCAGTTCCTATTATAGTTAAACATTCTCTTTTCAAAAAAAACACATCTGTTATATTATGTTATAGTATATATTTTAACAATTTGTATATAAATCTAATCTTTAATTAATTTTAAAATAGTATCTTCGTAAATAGCTACATTTGAGCTTATGTTTTTAAGTACACAACAATCAATATCTTTCTTGGAATTAAGTCTAGTTAACTTTTTTCCAGAATTACAGTTATAAAATCCCTTTTTTAAGGAATCGTAGTCTCTACTAGCTAGTATTGCAGCTTTTGCATAATCACTTAATTCACATTTATCTTTTAATTTTTTATAAATCCAATAAAGAATCTCACCGGAAGCTAAAAAATCTTCAAGAGCAAAATTTCCTTTATAACCAGCCATTACAACATCAATTTCATTTTTAGCTATTTCAACACTTTTGTACCCTACAGCTTTTGCATTTACCATAGATCCAACAAGGACTGTAGAATCCATTTTTTCAAGAATTCTAGTTCCATTGCTTGTAGTTAATATTAATGTTTCAACATCAGTTTTGTAATTTTCAACATCTTTTGGAGAATTTCCAATATCAAAACCATCAACACGTTTTCCATTACGTTCTCCAGCTAATATTCCGCCAGTCTTGTTTTTTAACTCAAAAGCTTCTTCTGGAGTGAAACAAGGGATGATTTTATTAAAATTATTCAAAGCTAATGTAATTGTAGTACTTGCCCTAAGTGCATCGACCATTATTGATGTATCTTTTGTTTGTGTTTTCTCAAAACTTAATGTGACTTTCATAATCCATATTTATAAAAATTAATTAATTTTAAATTTTACTTTTTATAATAATTATTATTATGAAAATTGTCACAACACCAATGTGTGAGGAAATTGTAAAATTAGCAGGGATAAAAAATTATAATGTTAATAAACATCCATCTAAAAAAGATGGAGATTTAGCTATTTTACTATCTGAGAGTAAGGTTGAAATAGATGCTATTCCAATCAAACTTAATTCTTCAACTCAAATTTTTGAAAGTATTAAAAAATTAGATTTTAATAATAGCTTAAATGATGATGAAATAATTTCCTTTTTTGATAATTATCCACTTTCTAAAAAATACCTTAATAATATTAATAATAAGAATATTCGAGTTAAAGTTTATTCTAATTTTTTAAAAGATACTGTTGAAAGTATGGGTTTTGTCATTGATGATAAAAATTATGATTATGTGATTTATCCAGATTATTTAAAAGAAAATGTTCAAAAAGAATCAAAAACATTAATTAAAATTCCATCTCATGGTAAAGTGTCTAAAAATCCTTTTGAAAGGATTGAAAAAAGATATGAAATTTTGGAAAAATTAATATAATTGATGTGTAAAAAAATTATGTAATAAATAATATGGTGAGGGTTTTGAGAAATGTATGAAACATTAACATTTACTGGTGGGGTTCATAAAAGTGAAGAAATTAAAGAACTTATTGAAGATTTAGGTGGCTTTATTCTTCAAGAAAATATTCAACAAATGGAACTTGTTTTAAATTTAGCTGTTCCTATGGAAGATGTGGATATTATTAAAAATAAGGCTAAAGAACTACTTGCTAAAGTAACAATCGCTCCAATGGCAGGTTCTGAAATAGCTATTGTATCTCCAACACTTGCAAGACATCATCTCCCTCATGCAGCATGTGATATTTCAGAATATTTACGTGAATTTGGTGCTAAAGATAATATGATTGGTTTAGCTCGGGGTGATGGAAAAGGAACTTCTGGTATTACTGAAGAAGAAAAAAGCTTAATTGAAGAGCATGATGTTGCTGTTTTTGCATTAGGTAGTTTTAAGAATTGTATTCAGGAAAAATCCTTTTTATATGATGATATTAATATTCCAGTTATTGTAACAGGAGCTCCAGAGATTCCTATTGAAGAACTTCCAGGTGCTGATGCTTATGTTGGAGGACTTGGTAGAATTCCAAGAAGACTTAAAAGAGGTCATGATATTAGGGCGCTAGATAAGTTAGTTGAAACAATTGAAACAATTTTAAATAATAAAAAAAAGGAAATGGCATTGGATTCACCATTAGTGCCATCTATTGTAGTTAAAAATGCTATTGAAAATCAAGTAGATGTTATTAAAGACATTATATCTCCAGCACCTATTACTGCACAACTTGATGGAGTTAGAGTAAAATTAAATTATGATAAATATCATGAATTAATTGAGAATGTGATAATTGATGGTAAAGAATTAAGTGAATTAGCTGAAATTAAAAAATCTTTTATGTATGATTATATTTTGGTAAAAATCCACACTGAAAGCTTTATTATAGATGATTCTTAATTAATCTCTCTTTTTTATATTTTCATACCAAAGAAGTTAATAGCATCAACTAAATCGTTAAATTGAGTTAATTCTTCTTCAATAACATTTTCATCAGTTTTATCAAAACTAAGTTCTCCATCTATTGTTAAAGTATCAGGTCCTCTACCTACAATACGTTCTAAACCATCTGAACTTAAAATTCTTTCAGCATCTAACTGATGAACAAAAGCACGGCCTGGAATAATAACTGCTTGTTTTACTTCACTTAAATCAATTTGTTCTAAATCTTCTTTTGTAATTAGGCAAGCTATTTCTTTTGGAACACCAATTATATTTACATTTTCAGCACCTATTTTATCAAATATTTTGCTTATGTATGGTGCAGCTATTTTAGATGTAATTAATGTAGCTTCTCCAGTTACTTTCTTGATAAATTGTAAAAATATTTCATTTTCATCTTTAGCTATTGCAAATGGCCCTCCAGTTTCTGGATCACATAGTGGAGTACCAGTTACTCTAAAATTATATTCTTTATTAATATCTTTAACTAGTTGTTCAAATTCTTCAACAGGTTGAGATTCAATTCCTTTAATGATAGGTTCATTACCTAAAATTAATCCTTCATTAAATGTGTTTGCAAATCTCATTAATATAAATCCTTTAGCACCCCATTCTTCTAAAGTATTACAAGTTTGTCTAAGTACATCACCATCATTAACTCCAGGAATTATTACTCCAGCACCAGTTAAATTAATATTTTCACAAAAAATTTTACAGGCTTCTAATGCTTCTTCAGGTTTTTGATCTTTTACCCATTGTTTTCTAAGTTTGGGATCTGTTGAAAAAACAGTAAAAGTAACTTCATCAACACCATTGTTAATTAATCTTGAAGCTATTTCACTATCAGTAATACCTTTTCCACATGTATATCCTAAATGAGAATTAAGTGAAAACTGGTTTAAGTTTGCTGTTAAATTTTCAAGATGGGGATAACAGCTAACATCACCTCCTCCACTAATATTTGCTTTAATATTATTTCCTCTAAGATTAGGTTGCATCATCAAAGCATTTTGGACTTCTGTAATTACTTCAAAAGGAGATTTAAACTCACTTTGTGCATCAGCTATTCCTTTACTACATCTTTCACAGCCAATTTTGTTAGGTAAACAGTGTGCACAACCAAATGATTTAACATCTTTTACTTTTCTAAAGTAACAGTATTTACAAAAACCATTACAATCTTTTCCAGGAATGCCTCCTACATCTGCTACAACTTGCATAATATTTTTAATTATGTTTTTAGTATTATATAAATTAATTTAGTATTACTTTAGCTATTTTTCATATTAATTTTGATTTTCCTAAATAATGATTATTTTAATAGTATTATATATAATAATTTATACTTTGTTTAAAGAATAATTTTTTTATTATATTAAATCACATTATTTTTGTTATTATTTTAAATTTTCTTTTAAAAATTGGTTCAATATTTAATTTAAAACTGAATTTAGTTTATTAATTTTTTATTTATTTATATATTATGTTTATAGTAGTTAGTAACTGTTGTTTTAATTAAATAATAGTTTTAATAATGTTTTATAGTAATTAAGAATGGATAAATTTATTTTAAAAGTATTACTTTTAATCTTCTTTTTCCTATTTTTTTGGGATTTCTTATGCTTTATAAACTTTTCTAAATTATCTAAGGGGTAATGTTTATATTATATCTTAATTAAAATAAGACTTGTATACCATATGGCTAGCTATAATGCAAAAATTATTGTGTATGGCTTTACCTTATTTTGAGATAAAAACTTACTCAAATATAAGTGGTATATTAAATACTCTATTTAATTAGGAGGGAAAAAATGGCAAAGTATGATGATAAAGTCGATTTATACGACGATAGAGGATCATTAGTCGTATCTGATGTCCCAATCGAAGCTTTAAGTCCACTCAGAAACAGTGCTATTCAAAACATCGTTAAAGGTGTTAAAAGAACTGTTGCAGTAAACTTAGAAGGACTTGAAAAATCTGTCAAAACTGGTTCAGTCGGTGGAGACAAATCTAAAATATTAGGAAGGGAATTAGATCTTGATATTGTAGCAAATGCTGGTGCAATTGCAGAAAAAATGAAAGAAATGATACAAATTTCTGAAGATGATGATACTAAAGTTGAACCTATTTCCGGAGGTAAAAGATTATTAGTACAAGTTCCATCTAAAAGAATTGATGTAGCTGCAGAATACTCTGTTGCTCCATTATCTACCGCAACTTCCTTAGTACAAGCTATTATTGATGTATGTGACGTAAGTATTTACGATGCAAACTTCGTAAAAGCTGCAGTATTAGGTAGATACCCACAATCTGTAGATTACAAAGGATCAAACATTGCTACTATGTTAGACATTCCACAAAAACTCGAAGGTGCAGGTTATGCTTTAAGAGGAGTTAAAGCAAACGATTTCGCTGCTGCTACCTTAAAAAACACTTTCCAAGCAACTGCTTTAGCATCTATTTTCGAACAAACTGCTATGTTTGAAATGGGTGATGCTGTAGGTGCATACGAAAGATTACACTTATTAGGTTTAGCTTACCAAGGTATGAATGCTAACAATATGGTTTTAGATTTAGTTAAAGATAATGCAAAAGAAGGCACTGTTGGTAGTGTTGTAAACGGAACTATCGCTAGAGCTGAAGCTGACGGAGTTATTGCTCCTCAAAAAGATTTAACTGATTTCTCAATTTATAACACTGATGATGCAGCTTTATGGAATGCATATGCTGCTGCTGGTGCTACTGCTGCTGTTATGGTAAACGTTGGTGCTGCTCGTGCTGCTCAAGGTATTCCATCTACTTTATTATACTTCAATGATAACATTGAATTTGCTACTGGTTTACCAAGTATTGACTACGGTAGAGCAGAAGGTGTAGCTGTAGGATTCTCTTTCTTCAGTCACTCTATCTATGGTGGAGGAGGCCCAGGTCTCTTCAACGGTAACCACGTTGTAACTAGACACAGTAAAGGATTCTGTATCCCTTGTGTAGCTGCTGCTATGTCCTTAGACGCAGGAACACAACTCTTTTCACCAGAAGCAACTTCTGGTTTAATTAAAGAAGTATACAGTCAAGTTGATGAATTTAGAGAACCTCTCAAATATGTTGCTTTAGCAGCTGATGAAATTAAAGGTGACATCTAATTAATTTAATATTAAATCTAATTTTTCATGGATGTTAAAAAATGGATATTGAAATATTCCCATATAGGGTGCTTGGAAGCGATACAACAGAAAAGTTGTTGAATGACATTGAATCACTTGAAGATGTTAAAAGAACTGTAATTCATGGTCCAAGATTTCCAAAAACTGAAGAATCTTTACCTCCACAATATAGGGAACGTAGAGTAATTAATATTAATGGCGAAGATGTTGTTCTTAAAGTTAAAACTGGTAGAATTTTTGTTGAGTTAACAATGGAATCTACAGTTAATGAAATCGAGGAAATCTGCAAAAAACATATTCCTTTTGGTTTTGATATTAATCAAGATAAATCAAATTATATTAGAAAGGAAAGAACAGTTTCTGATAGGATTAAATATGGTGAAGCAGATTTGCCTGATGAATTAGTTGGAATGACTGACCAATATTCAAGTTTTGAAGATCACGTAAATATTGTTAGAAAGGATGACTTTTAAATGATTGGAAGATGTACTCACGTAGTTGATTGTAGAGCAACAGGTGGTATGGGTAAAGGTGGAGGTCTTGCACAAAGAGGCACATTTGCTGAATGTGGGGCTGAAGTTTTAGCTGTTGCTATGTCTCCAGGACGTAGACATATTACTAAACCTGTCTGTGAAATCACTTTTGGATTACGTGAATCCAATGTTTTAACTAGCACAATGGTTTTAAATGCAGGTGCTGGTGTTCCTCATGATGCTCCTGCTTCTGGTGGAACTTTATTTGGTCTTACTGATAAAGAAGTAGAACAAATGAGTAATTTTAAATTGCTTGTTATTCATTTAGGTGGAGTTAAAAATCATTTAATTTATAAAGCTAGATTGATTTTAAGGAATGTTAATAAACCTTGTATTATCATTTGTGAATCTCCAGTTGACTGTGAAGATTTTGCTAAAATTGGTGTAAAAACTTCTAAAGTCATGCCATCTGAAGAAAATATTAAAACAGAAGGATGCATTGTTGATATTGTTAATGAAGTTATTCGTGGAGAAACAATCTCACAAGAAAAATTAGATGAAATTATTAGAAAAGTTAAATTAGCATTAGGAGATGCATAATTATGGCACAAATTTATCCAGGTACTTCTCAGGTTGCTCAAAATAGAAGAAACTTTTGTGATCCAGATTACGAATTAGAAAAGTTAAGAGAAATCTCTGATGAAGACGTAGTAAAAATATTAGGTCACAGAGCTCCAGGTGAAGAATATAAAAGTGTTCACCCACCATTAGATGAAATGGATGAGCCTGATGACATTGTAAGAGAATTAGTTACCCCTATTGCAGGTGCAAAAGCAGGGGATAGGATTAGATACATCCAATTTGTAGACTCAATGTATTTCGCACCAGCTCAACCTTACTTAAGAGCAAGGTCTTATTTAAACAGATTCAGAGGAATCGATACTGGTACTTTATCCGGAAGACAAGTTATCGAAGCTAGGGAAAGAGATATTGAACGTATTTCCAAATACCTCTTAGAAACAGAATACTTCGATACTGCAAGAACTGGTATTAGAGGTGCAGGTGTACACGGTC
Source organism: uncultured Methanobrevibacter sp. (assembly GCF_934746965.1). Taxonomy (NCBI): domain Archaea; kingdom Methanobacteriati; phylum Methanobacteriota; class Methanobacteria; order Methanobacteriales; family Methanobacteriaceae; genus Methanobrevibacter; species uncultured Methanobrevibacter sp. Next base: position 250,783 of record NZ_CAKVFS010000001.1, read on the forward strand.
ACTCTTTAAGGTTAGATGAAAATGGTTTAATGTTTGATATGCTTAGAAGACAAGTATTCAACAAAGAAACTGGTAATGTTGAAATGGTAAGAGACCAAATCGGTGTAGACTTAGATGAACCAGTTGTATTAGGTGAACCATTAGATGAAGAAACCTTAAAATCAAAAACCACAATTTACAGAATTGATGGTGACGCATACAAAGACGATAAAGATGCTGTTGAAGTGTTAAAAAACATTCACGTATCCAGATCATTTGGTGCATACAATCCAATTAAAGGATGGGATTAAGTATGGCAGATAAAAAATTCTTAGATGCAATGAAAAACAAATTCAGTGAAGATCCAACTGATAAAAGAACCACTTTCTATAACATGGGCGGTTGGAAACAATCTGAAAGAAAAAGCGCATTTGTAAAAGAAGGTAAAGAAATCGCTGAAAAAAGAGGAATTCCAATGTACAACCCAGACATTGGTACTCCTTTAGGTCAAAGGGCTTTAATGTCTTACCAATTATCTACTACTGATACTTATGTAGAAGGTGATGATTTACACTTTATTAACAACGCAGCTATCCAACAAGCTTGGGATGATATTAGAAGAACTGTTATTGTAGGTTTAAACACTGCTCACAATGTTCTTGAAAAAAGGTTAGGTATTGAAGTAACTCCTGAAACTATTACTGAATACTTAGAAACTGTAAACCACGCAATGCCTGGTGCAGCAGTAGTTCAAGAACACATGGTAGAAACTGACCCATTAGTAGTTCAAGACAGTTACGTAAAAGTTTTCACTGGTGACGATGAATTAGCTGATGAAATTGATTCAGCATTTGTTTTAGACATCAACAAAGAATTCAATGAAGAACAAGCTGCAGCTTTAAAAGAAGAAGTTGGTAATAGTGTATGGCAAGCTGTAAGAATTCCTGCTATCGTAGGAAGAGTTTGTGATGGAGGTACTACCTCAAGATGGTCTGCTATGCAAATTGGTATGTCCATGATTTCTGCATACAACCAATGTGCTGGTGAAGGAGCTACTGGTGACTTCGCATACGCATCAAAACATGCAGAAGTTATTCACATGGGTACTTACTTACCTGTAAGAAGAGCAAGAGCAGAAAACGAATTAGGTGGAGTTCCATTTGGTTTCATGGCAGATATCTGTCAATCTTCCAGAGTTAACACTGATGACCCAGTACGTTCAACCTTAGATGTAGTAGCTTTAGGTGCTGCATTATACGACCAAATTTGGTTAGGTTCTTACATGTCTGGTGGTGTAGGATTCACTCAATATGCTACTGCAGCATATACTGATGATGTATTAGATGACTTCACTTACTATGGTAAAGATTACGTAGAAGACAAATACGGTGGATTAACTGAAGCACCTAACAACATGGACACTGTTCTTGATGTAGGTTCTGAAGTATCTTTCTACGCATTAGAACAATATGAAGAATACCCAGCTTTACTTGAAACTCACTTCGGTGGATCTCAAAGGGCTTCTGTAATTTCAGCAGCAGCTGGTTGTTCTACTGCATTCGCTACTGGTAATGCTCAAACTGGTTTAAGTGCATGGTACTTAGGTATGTACTTACACAAAGAACAACATTCCAGATTAGGTTTCTACGGATACGATTTACAAGATCAATGTGGTGCAGCTAACGTATTCTCCATCAGAAATGATGAAGGTTTACCACTCGAAATGAGAGGACCAAACTACCCTAACTACGCTATGAACGTAGGTCACCAAGGTGAATATGCTGGTATTTCCCAAGCTCCTCACGCAGCTCGTGGAGACGCATGGGCTTTCAACCCATTAATCAAAATCGCATTTGCTGATAAAAACTTAGTATTTGACTTCAGTAAACCTCGTGAAGAATTTGCTAAAGGTGCATTAAGAGAGTTCGAACCATCTGGTGAAAGAACTGTCATCACCCCAGCAAAATAAATTTAAAAATATATAGGTTGAATAGGTGATTTTTCACCTATTTATTTCCTTAAATTTAAGTATGCCTTAAAATTTTTTAGTAAAACATTTATATTAATATTGAGAGAAAGATAAGTATCAATAGAAAAATTCTATTGGTATCATTTAATTGATTTTTATATGGAATAAAAATCGCAATTTATTACGTATATTCATTAGTGAATATATATCATGTTTATTAAATGATCAATTTAATAAAAAATATGGAGGAAAAAAATTATGGACCCTGTAACATTAGGTGTTGTTGCATTAATGGGTGCAGTTGCAACTATTGGGGGAGCTGCAGAAGATATCGAATCTGACCTCGGTTCTCAAAGTAACCCTAACTCTCAAGTTCAACTTGCTCCACAAATGGGACATTTACACCGTATGATAAACAAAGCGGCTTCTGGTGAACCAGTCGCTTATGGTGTTTGGTGTGGTGTTGCTGGATCTATTGCATTTGTATTAATGTCACATTTTAACTTTTATCCAATTATATCTCTTGCAATAGGTTCTTGTGTCGCTGCTTTTGTTCACGCTATTTATACTATTACTGCTCATATGGGTAGGATTGTTGGTCAATCTCAATTTGAACAACCATTATTTATGGATGTATTAACTCAATCTTTAGGACCAATTGTTGGTCATGGATTTATAACTACATTTTGTCTTGTTGGAGTTTCATATTTAATGACTATTCCATTAAATGGTACTCCATTACATGAGTTCCCATTACCACTTTTAGCTGTACTTTGGGGTATTACTCTTGGAGCTATCGGTTCTTCAACTGGGGATGTTCATTACGGTGCTGAAAGTGAGTACCAAAAGTTCGAGTTTGGAGGAGGAACTCCTGTAGCTATTCAAGGAGATATTGTTACTAAAGCTCCTTTAGGTGCTAAAAATTCAATTGATGTAGGAAACTTCTGTGTAAAATTCGGTGGACCTTTAACTGGTTTCTGTTTTGGTCTTGTTGTATTTTTCAGTTTCTGGAACTCAGTTGTATTTGGATTATATGGTGGATTAATTGTTGGTTTCATTATTGTTCTAATTTTAATCTTTATGAATGATAAATTAGAAAGATTCGCAAGAAAACAATATGGACCATATGAGGAAGAATAAGGAGGTTTCGATTATGGATCCAATTTTTGTTATTTTATTTGTTGCTATTGGTGGAGTATTAATTGGTGCTGGTGTGCATTTTATTCCTGTAGGTGGAGCTCCTGCAGCTATGGCAACAGCTACTGGTGTAGGTACTGGTACTGCAATGTTAGCTGCTGGTGCAGGTTTAACAGGACTTATTGGTGCTGCAACTATGACTGGTCAATCATGGATTATTGTAGGTATTGGTGGTGCTGTAGGTGCTATGATAATGTTAGCTATCACTATGCTCATTGCTAATTACATATATGTGTATGGTGTAGGTATTGTACCTGCTGCATCTAAAACTCCAGTTGACCCTATTACTAAACGTAACCAAGAAAAATATAAAACTCCTGGTACTGAAGGACATGGTGTACCATGTGTTTGTTTCATTAGTGGTCTTATAGGTGCTGCTTTCGGTGGTTTTGGTGGAGGTTTAATATACTATGCTATTTATAATGCTGTTCAAGCTTCTACTTACTTCACTGATCCAGCAATTAGTATAGGTTTAGCTGCTATATTAGGTACTGGTGTTTTCTTCATTAACTCCGTTATTGCATCTTATAATATTGGAGGTACTATTGAAGGTATGCATGATCCTAAGTTTAAAAGGATTGGTACTGGAGCATTATCTTGTGCTATTGCATCTGTTGTAGTTGGAATATTTTGTGTATTATTAACAGGAGGAATCTAAGATGTCTGCTGGTGGAAGTGCTGATGGTGCACATAGTGCATTAAATTCTAATTATTTATTAGCTATGGGTGTTATCGGTGGTTTATTAGGTATATACTTATGTAATATTAATGGTATTATAGGTCCTGTTTTAGCAGGTCTTGGTGCTGTATGTGCTAGTGTATGGGGATCTGATGCTATACGTAGTGTAGCTAGTTATGGTTTAGGTACTGGTGTACCATCTATTGGTTATATGTGTTTATCTATCAGTATTATTGGTGTTTTAGCAGGTCTTGCTATGGGACTTATTTTCCCTGATTTAAGTATATTTGGACCAATTTTAGGATTAATCTTTTCTATGATTATTGGTTTAGTTGTTGCTTTAATCGCTACAAAAATTGTTGGAATGAAAATCCCAATTATGGTAAGATGTACTGTTGAAATTGCAGGTGCAGGTGCTTTAACTGTATTAGCTTTATCTTCAGCTATTACTGGTAGTTTTGCAGCAACTGACATATTTGAACATGTTGTTGCTCCTGGATTTATTGCATTATTCTTTATATTATGTACTATGGCAATTCAACATCCATTCAATGCATGTTTAGGACCAAATGAAGATCAAATAAGGACTCTTAAATGTGCAGCATCTACTGCATTCTTATCTATGGCAGTTACTGGTTTATTATCTTGTGTTGCTGGAGATACCTTTGGATGGTTAGCAGTATTCCTTGTTGGTTTAATTGGTTGGATTATTTCATTTAGATCATTTGTTAAAGCTTCATATGATGCTGCAGCTTCAGTTAGATGGGCTGGTTTATGGCCAAAAGTAGAGGAGTAAATAAGGAGGTTTAATTATGGCTCAAATGTTACCTATGGTTCAAATTGTACCTGACATGAATCTAGCTTTAGATCCTGTCACAGGAGTTATTGGTGCATCTTTAGGTGGGGGAGTTATCCTTTTATCTATGGATGAGGTAAATGAAGAAGTAGCAAAACTTCAAAGTGCTGCTGATGAGTTAGTAAGCTCTTTAGATCCTTATACTAGTCCTGCAGGTGCTTATCCTGGAAGGGATGGTTCTTATATTACTGCAGGAATGTTAACAAATGTAGTTTATGGATTTTTATTAGCATCATTTATTATATTTGCAGCATTACCATTCTTACAATCAGTGGGGGTTTTATAGATGGCAGATAAAAAAGCTCCAGCAGATACCTGGCCGGTTATTAGTGGAGATTATATTGTAGGGGATCCAGAAAGTCCTGTTGCTGTAACTACTTTAGCTTCTCACATTGAAGCTGAACTTTCTGGTGCTGCAATTGCAGGCCCATGTAAAACAGAAAATTTAGGTGTAGAAAAAGTTGTTGCAAACATTATTTCTAATCCAAACATCCGTTTCTTAATTTTAGCTGGTGCTGAAGTACAAGGACATATTACTGGTCAATGTTTCAAAGCATTACATGAAAACGGTGCGGATCCAGATAAAAAGAAAATTATTGGAGCAACTGGTGCTATTCCTTTCGTTGAAAATGTACCATTAGAAGGGGTTGAAAGATTCCAACAACAATTAGAAATTATTGATTTAATTGACACTGAAGATGTTGGTGCTATTCAATCTAAAATCAATGAATGTGTTGAAAAAGACCCTGGTGCTTTTGAAGAAGAAGCTATGGTTATTTCCGTTGAAGGTGACGACGGAGAAGAAGATGATGGTGAAGAAATGAAAGTAGTTTCTGCAGAAACTGCTCTCATTGAAGCAAGGATGAGAGACATTAATACTAAAATAGATATGGTTGGGGCAATTAATAGAAACTTTGCAGGTAATTATGCTGGTAAAGTTCAAGGTATCATGTTAGGTTTAGTATTCTCTTTAGTAATCGGAGCTTTATTCTTAGTATTATAGGAGGAATAATTTATGGTACAAATTTCTAATAAACCTACTATTAATGGTATTAAAGATGTTGCAGAAGATGCTGATTACAGTTCAAAACTTATTGCAAGGGAAGGCAAACTTTTTGCAGGATTAACAACAACTAGGTTCCAAGGTTTTGCTATTGGTGTTGTAGTAGCTGTAGCATTATTAGTTGTTATTCCAGCTATTGCTAAATTATGTGGAATGTAGAGGTGTTTATTTATGAGTGAAGAAGAAAATAATTCAATACCTCAAGTAATGGTTTCATCTGATGATCTTAAAGGCATCGTTGCAAAATTAGATGATGCTGAGGAAAAAGTAGATTTTACTTTAGGTGAATATTATCAACGTTTAGGTCAACAAACTGGTAGGGACGTTGGTATTTTATACGGTATGATAATTGGTTTAATGATTTTAGTAATTGTCATGAAGTATGATTTAGTTTCTATATTGTTATAGGGGGTTTAATAAAATGTTTAGATTTGATAAAGAGCAAGTAGTATTTGACTTTGCTGGTGTAAAGATGGGAGGTCAACCTGGAGAATACCCAACAGTTTTATGTGGTACTATTTTCTACGGTGGACATAATATTATTAATGATGAATTAACAGGTGATTTTGATAAAAGTAGAGCAGAAGCTTTAGTTAACGATATGATTAATGTATCTGATGTTACAGGTAATCCATGTATTGTACAAGTTTTCGGTCAAACTGAAGAAGCTATTGTAAAATACATAGAATATATTGGTGACATCTGTGATCAACCGTTCCTTATAGACTCTACTTCTGGAGATGCTAGGGTAGCTGGTGCAAATTATGCTGATGAAGTTGGTTTAACTGACAGAGCTATTTATAACTCAATTAACATGGCTGCAGATAAATCTGAATTAGAAGCTCTTGCTGCTACTGATATTTCTGCTTCCATCATTTTAGGTTTCAACCCAATGAATGCTACTGTTGATGGTAAAATGGCAATGTGGGAAAATGGAGATGATGGTGCTTACGAAAAAGGTTTACTTGAAGTGGCTGCAGATTGTGGTATTGATAAATTTATGATGGATACTGCTGTAACTCCATTAGGACAAGGTGCAGGTATTGCTGCAAAAACCACTTTTGCGGAAAAAGCTAAATGGGGATACCCAGTTGGTTCTGGTATTCACAATGTGCCTTCTGCATGGGACTGGTTAAGAGACTACAAAAAAGACGGTAATAAAAATGCTTACACTGTTTGTGATATTGGTGCAAACATTGTTCAAGTTATGACTGGTGGGGACTTTGTTCTCTTTGGACCTATTGATAACGCTAAAATAGCATTCCCTGCTGTTGCACAAACTGACATGTTTATTGCAGAAGCAGCTGCTGACTTTGGTATTGAACCAGTTGAATCTCACCCATTCAACAATTTATTATAGATTAGTTAATTCTAATCTTTTTTCTTTTTTTTGAGTCTGTAAAATTTTATAGGCTTATTTGATTTTGAATTTTTTTACAGACGAAATTTCGTTTTGATAAAA